>DATDOQ010000294.1:0-23264 GCA_035293205.1 Bacteroidia bacterium | reverse complement strand
AACTTTTACGGAGCCCTTTTGAGCATTCCATCCTGAAGCGGGCTCAGCAAAAGGGACTGGTTGAAATACATCTTGTAAACCTGCGCGATTATGCAACAGACAAACATAAATCGGTGGATGATTATGCCTTTGGCGGTGGCGCAGGAATGGTCCTGAAAGTGGAGCCTATCGCGGCAGCTATCGAACAGCTGAAAAGCCAGCGGAATTATGACGAAATAATTTACATGTCGCCCGACGGAGAAATGCTGACCCAGGGGATCGCGAATGAACTTTCGGTCAAAAAAAACCTCATCATTTTATGCGGACATTACAAAGGCGTAGATGAACGGGTGCGTGAACATTTTATAACACGAGAAATCTCGATCGGTGACTATGTTTTATCCGGCGGAGAACTTGCAGCATCAGTTTTAACAGATGCAGTTATTCGACTGATTCCCGGTGTATTAAGCGATGAAACTTCCGCCCTCAGCGATTCTTTCCAGGATAACCTGATCGCGCCCCCGGTTTATACGCGCCCTGCCGAATTCAGAGGGTGGACTGTTCCTGAAGTCCTGCTTTCCGGGCATGAAGAAAACATTCGTCAATGGCGGTATGAAAAAGCCCTGGAACGAACGAAAAAGCGGAGACCGGGTTTGTTATAGAGTAGTGAAAAAATGTGCTAATGGGTTAATGTGATGAATGTGATAATGCCTGCATGCCAGCGCGCGAGAACTGAGAGCTGAGAGCTGAAAGAGAGGAGAAAGTGTTAATGTGCCACGACCAACAAATTGGCGCACTGATTGCAAAATTGGTGATTGCTCATTGCAAAATTGTTCCTTGTGAATGCCTATTGCTGGTTGCAATATTGCTTAGAGCCGGTGCGACTGTTGGTATGTTTCTGAAAGCTGTTGCACAGATTCAGCTTCCTGTTTTTGCAGCAATTCCTTTAGTTCCTCCGCTTCCTGCTTTGAAACGACAAAAGTTTTTGACCAGGTGTCGTGCCAGCCCCTTTCACCCAGGCATGAAAACGGTTCAAAGGGAACCAGTCTGCCAACAGTGCGCAACGCAAAACGGGCCGCATTAGGTCTTTCACCGTATTCATCAATGACAATCCGCCCTAAGATCATTTTGCCAGGAGTCGTTCCAGTGATTGCCTCAAACACAAAATAATAACCGAATGTAAGTATGATTCCAAGCAACCTGGACCAGACTTCCTCGTATTTGTCAAGCGCTTCTGGGTTGTCATAAAATGCAATACCAATGCAAACTCCCGAGATGATTGCAAGACAGAATACAAAAAATAAATCAATCAGGTAATGCAGGAACCGCGACCAGCCGGTGATTACACGCACGAAGCGTGCGCCTTTGAAAGTGACATCGACTTGCTTAAGATTTCCGTTTTCGTCGCGGACTTCTTTGGTCCTGTGCCTTTCCTCGAAAAGCTCAGTGATCTTTTTTCGTATAGGGTTATGCATGGCCTAAAAGTAAAAAAATATTGGTTGAGCTGGCGGGAGCTGAGGTACCAAACACTTCATACCAACCGCACAACCTCAACTAGCCCATTCAGCTCAACCAACCCAAACCAAACCAACCTATCCTGGATTTCTAATCCCCCGATTCAAAACCAGGAACTTTTACCTCTATTAATAAAAAACATAGACTAAAAAGTAACCAATATGAATTGTTTCAATGAAAATTACATGCCATTACTGTTTCAGGTTGATTTAATGGTTTGAAGGATAGCTATTTGTGGAAATACAAACCCAGTTTGAGCATTCTTTGGTATAGAAAGCAATCTGCGGTGCAACCGTCAGGAATTAATAAAACAAATGCGACTTCAGGCTTATTGGTAATTTTTACCGGTTGTGAGCCTTGCGATTTGGCTGCAAACAGCCTATATTTGCCGTCCGTTTCAGGAAAATATAAAAAATCGCGCCATGAACCTTCTTCAATACGCTGAATCACAGCTCACTACAAAATCCAACCACCCGCAATTCAAAGCAGGTGATACAGTAACTGTGCATTATAAAATCAAAGAAGGTGAAAAAGAGCGCATCCAGCAGTTCACAGGCGTAGTTTTACAGCGCCGCGGACATGCAACAGTTGAAACTTTTACAGTTCGCAAAATATCGAATGGCGTTGGCGTAGAACGTATTTTCCCGGTAAACTCACCTTATATCGAGAAGATCGATATCAAGAAAAAAGGTGTTGTCCGCCGCGCGCGCATTTTTTATCTGCGCGAACTCACCGGCAAAAAAGCCCGTATCCAGGAAAAAATTCAGCAAACAGAATCCTCCCCTGCTGAAGAACCTACAGAAGCATAAGTGCATCTCAAATAAATCATTCACGGACCTTCGAGTCCGTTTTTTTTTGACTTATTCGGAAGCAATTATTTTTTTCTTTCCGCAGCACCGGTTTCACTTTCCAGGATCATCATTCCTTTTACCGGAAAATCAAATTCTTTTTCCAGCGCCTGCAGCCAGGTTTCACCATTTTCCAGGTAAAAAGGGATAAAATTTTCGAACCGTTCCTGCAACATCCCCTCGGGAAAAAACTTTTCGTGAATTTTCCGGATGCGCGTCACACTGCTTTCCAGTTTTTGTTTTTCCGCCCGCAACATTTTTGCGCGTAACGTGTCGATCGCATTCAGCATCCTTTTCAGGTCCGCTTCTGCCAGAGCTCTTAATGAAGCATCCGCCGCTTCCGCTTTTGAAATCACTACCCGGAATGATTCTTTCAATTTTTCCACCTCAGGCGCAAGATTCAATTCTTCTCCTGCCGCAGTCGCCACAAAATTCTGCACCAACTCTTCCTGTCCGGCCACAATCTGCCCGGCGGTGAGGTGCAGCTTACGCAGTTTTTCTCCAACAGTTCGTTCAATCAGCAAAACAGAATGGCGGGGCTGGAGAACAGGAAAAAAAACGCCTGAACGCTGGAAAAATGATTTGTATTCCAGCCAGTAGGCAAGCTCACCCGGCCCGCCGACATACGCGATATTCGGCAGAATGAACTGCTGATAAAGCGGGCGCATCACAACATTCGGCGAAAATCTTTCCGGATGGGCATTCAATTCTTTCTTTAATTCGTCCGGTGAAAAAGACAGATCTGTATTTAGCACTTTAAATTTTCCTTCTTCAAAGCTGATCCGCTCACGGAAGCTGACACCGAGATAAAAAAGGTTGATCGCGCGCGGATTCACTTGCGCATCGTAACCGTTCTTTTTAAGCAGGGCAATTGATTCCTCTACTTCCCGCTGGGCCAGGTTTTCGAAAATGTCCATTTCCATGTGCGGTAAAAAAAGACGCTTCAATTCCGCATCATCGGGATTAAGCACTAAAATTTTTTCATTGAAAATTTTGCGGACAAGCATTCGCGTCGCCTCCGCCAGGCTTCGGCCCGGTTCATAAGCTTCTTCGATTATTTTTAAAAGATGATTCGCGTGCTCCCCCGTTCCTGCCAGATTTTTCAACTCTCCAACCAGGTGATGCATTGAAATCACGTTGAGCCTTCCGGCTGGACCTTTCACCGGGTTCTCCCATCGCAATGTTTTTCCAAAAAGATTTACCGAAGCGATCTCTTCAAAATCGTGATCTTCCGAAGCCATCCAATACACCGGAACGACCGGCTTCCCGGTTTCCGCTTCCAATTTTTTCGCGAGCGAAATCGTTGAAATTATTTTGTAAATAAAATACAGCGGGCCGGTGAAAAGGCAAAGCTGGTGTCCCGTGCACACGGTGAGCGTGCCGGGCAATAAAAATTTATCCAGCAGCGGATGCGGTAAAGATTGTTTCCCATATTGCCCACTGATCACATCACCAACGATCTTTCTTTTCCCCTCCTCATATTTAAACGAAGCGATAGCTGCATCGTAGCCGGCATTATCAGGAAAAAAAGAATAAAATGGCTTTACAGATTCTGACCCGTTCAGATAATCGAGAAAAAGCCGTGGAAATTTGCCGGTATGCGCGAATGGAATGATCTGCGGCTGAAAAAACATTCCGCTAAGTTAGCCGTAGTTTATTTAAGTTCGTTTTGAACTTTTGAATGTATAACTTCATGTGATGGAATTGAAAGAACTTGATAAAAATCCCTGGACCACCCACGAATCCACCGAAGTTTACGATTCCCAGTGGATAAAGGTCACCAAACACGCCGTGACAAACCCGGGTGGATTTCCAGGAACATATTCGGTGGTGCATTTTAAAAACATCGCGCTGGGCGTTATTCCGCTGGACGAAAAAATGAACACCTGGCTGGTTGGGCAGTACCGTTACCCGATCGATAAATACACATGGGAAATTCCGGAAGGGGGCGGGAAAATCGGCATTGATCCACTTGAATCGGCAAAAAGGGAATTAATGGAAGAAACGGGAATCGTGGCAAAAAAGTGGACGAAGATCCAGGAAATGCACCTGAGCAATTCCGCCACAGATGAGTTTTGTCTCCTGTATCTCGCGCAAGATCTTGAGATCGGCGCAGCGGAACCGGAACCGGATGAAATGCTACAGCTCGTAAAAGTTCCGTTTGAGGAAGTTTATAAAATGGTTTGTGATGGAAAGATCACTGATTCGTTGAGCGTGACGGCGGTTTTGAAAATAAAGCTGATGATGCTGGAAGGCCGGCTTTAAAAAGCACGATGATCCCTGAGGAAAATATTTTTAACCACGGAGGAACGGAGGCACAGAGAAAAAATATTATTACCAATGAGGATAAATGGAGGTATGCGCTGATAGCCATCGGAGGAGCACGAAGGAGGAATTTCACAATTAATATTATTATCCTTCGGAAGAATAATCTCCGTGCCTCTGCGTCTCCGTGGTTGTATTATAATATTGGTACAACGATAGCCGCATAAAAGCCACTCCTGACCAGCTTTAACCAGCATTGCATTACTCATTTCACCAGTACCATCTCATTCAGCAAATATCCGGCACCGGCGTATTTATCTATTATGAATAAAGTGTAACGGATATCGAGCGTAATATTGCGGCAAAGGGAAACGTCATAATTCACATCACTCATGGTTCCTTCCCAGGTGCGGTCGAAATTGGTTCCGATCAGGTTGCCTTTCGCGTCGATGACAGGACTTCCTGAGTTTCCGCCAGTCGTGTGATTGGATGCGACAAAGCTGGTATGCAGCTTACCGTCTTTTTTATCGGCATAGTTTCCGAAATCTTTTTTCTCATAAAGACTGCGCAGGCGCGGTGGCACCATATAATCGAGGCTCGTTGAATCTTCTTTTTCCATCACCCCGTCGAGCGTGCAGAACCAGTTATAATTCACACCATCGCGTGGCTGGTAACCTTTGATCTTTCCGTAGGCGATACGCAGGGTAGAATTGGCATCCGGGTAATAACGGCGGTCAGGGAAAATTTCCATCTGGGCTTTCATATAAATTCGGTTCAGCCGGCTGATCTCATCATTTGTTTTCACCCAGTTATTGATGATGTTTTTTGTATAATAATTGTACAACCCGGAAGAAAGAACAAATGCGGGATCATTCGCAAATTTTTTCCAGCCCGAGGCTTTGTAATTCGCAAGCACCGCCATCAGCTTGTCACGGTCAGCGAAAATTGATTTTTTATAGATCGCCTCAAAATATTTGTTCCAGTCGCCTTTGAATTTTGTCCTGACCATTGCAAAAACCGGTGGCTGGTGGACAGGATTCATTCCATCTGACACCATGCGGAACATAGCCACGGCTATTCGCTGGTCCGTTTCACGGTCAAAATCGCGGTAGAAACCGGTCGCCGATTTTTGCAGCGATTCAATCGTTTTGTCAATATATGCCTGGTTCGGCTTTGCAACCGCGCTTGAATCGATCAGCCGCTGAAAAGTTTGCGCAAATTTTATCAGTTCAACCGAAAAACAACCTTCATTCATGTAACACCAGGCTTCTTCCCAGGGCGCGAAAGCCTGGTAGGCAAAATCCATTTCAGTAAGCAGGGTTCCATACTTAGCTTTTTTAACCGGATCAGCATTGACGCGTTTTATGAATTCAACTTCTGTTTCCGTCTTTTTTCTGATCGCATCCGAACGTTCAAGGCCCATAATTTCGCCCTGCCATTTTTTCCAGTAGTTGGCCGTGCCATTCCTTTTTGCCGCGTACTGGATTTTAATCTTCTCATCGGCAATCATTCTTTCTTCCATGATGCCTATCCGCTCACCGCGAAGCGCAACTTTGACGGGATCAGTAGTTTTTTGAATAAGGCTTACGCCAAATGAAGTGAGATATTCGGTCGTCCTTCCCGGAAAACCGTACACCATTGTAAAATCATTTTCCTTTACACCATTCGCGTTGATTTTAAAAAAATATTTCGGGGTGTAAGGAATATTTTCCTTCGAATAAGCAGCGGGCTGATTGTTTTTGTCTGCATAGATGCGAAACAGTGAAAAATCGCCGGTTTGCCGCGGCCACATCCAGTTATCCGTATCCCCGCCAAAATTTCCGATAGTCTGTGGCGGCGCTCCCACCATGCGGATATCGCGAAAAGTTTGTGTAAAAAACATGTAATAAACATTTCCATAATAAAACCCACGCACCATCGCGTCGACTCCGCCTCTGGTATTATATTTTTCAAGCTCGCGGGCATTTTTATCAATCAGCTTGTTTCTCGCGGCTTCCTTCATGGTATCCTGCACGCCTGCCATTATTTTCGCCGTAACGTCTTCCATGCTTACGATAAAAGTGACAAATGCGCCGGGACACGGCAGCTCATCTTCCTGGCGCATGGCCCAGAATCCATCCCGAAGATAATTGTGCTCCGGGGTGCTATGCGACTGGATCTGTCCGAATCCGCAATGATGGTTGGTAAGCATCAAACCTTTCGGCGAAATAAGCTCGCCTGTACAGCCCCCATTAAAATGGCAGACAGCATCCTTCATGCTCGAATTATTGATGCTGTAAACATCTTCCGCTTTCAGCTGAAAACCATTTGCGCGCATATCGCTGATGGTAAGCTGATCCAAAAGAACAGGCAGCCACATGCCTTCATCCGCGCGCAGTGAAGGATTTGAAAAAATCAGCAGAAATAAAAAGGGAAACTTTTTCATGGGATTTTATTTCCCGTTATTAGAACCGGGACAGCGCAAAAATAAGGGAATGGGCGGATAAAACCAGTTTGAGTTGTATGGGGCGCCGCAGCATTTGCAGTGGTGCTTTCCTGTATTTAATTTAATTTAATTTAATTTAATTTAATTTAATTTGATTTGATTTGATTTGATTTTGTTACTATTCATATCCCTTTTATTGATAACGTAATTTCTGATAACCGCTGAGTATCGCAGAGTTTTTCGCAATGTGCCGATAGCTATCGGCACGCAGAGTCAGTATTTATTAGCCACTCTTCTTAGACTATATGTTATTTCGTTCTCTGTGGTTCTCTGCGGTTATTTTCTCTGCGGCACTCTGCGGTTATTTTCTCTGCGGTTATTTTCTCTGCGGCACTCTGCGGTTATTTTCTCTGCGGCACTCTGCGGTTATATTTTCTGCGGCACTCTGCGGTTATATTTTCTGCGGCGCTCTGCTGTTAAATTATTTGTGCGTTTCAATTACGCTTCCATACAAATCAAATTCCTCTGCCTTATCGATCTTGACTCGTGCAAAATCACCGATACGCAGGTAGGATTCCTGCGCTCGAACAAGAACTTCATTGTCCACTTCCGGTGAATCTGCTTCGGTCCGGCCGATAAAATAATCACCTTCTTTCCGGTCAAAAAGAACATCAAAAGTTTTCCCAACCAATTGCTGGTTCAGCTGTAATGAAATCCCCTGCTGCACCTCCATAATCGCCTCTGCCCTCGCCTGCTTAATATCTGCCGGCACATCATCCCTGAGACCGAACGCATGCGTATTCTCTTCGTGTGAATAGGTGAATACGCCCAAGCGCTCAAAACGTGTTTCTTCCACCCAGCGCAGCATTTCTTCGTGATCTTTTTCCGTTTCGCCGGGATAACCGGTGATCAACGTTGTGCGCAGTGTTATTCCAGGAACTTTTTCCCGGATCTTATTTACAAGATCAATCGTTTTTTGACGGGTAGTTCCGCGCCGCATGCTTTTCAACATGCTGTCGCTGATATGCTGCAGCGGCATATCGAGGTAATTGCAGATCTTCGGCGTTTCCCGCATCACGTCCAGCACATTTTCAGGAAATCCGCTTGGAAACGCGTAATGCAAACGGATCCAGTCAATGCCCTCCACCTCCGCCAGCTGGCGCAGCAGCTCATCGAGATTTCTTTTTCCATAAAGATCCAGTCCATAATAGGTGGAATCCTGCGCGATCAGTATCAATTCACGCGTTCCGTTTTTTGCCAGCGTTTTGGCCTGCTGCACCAGTTGTTCAATGGGCGTGGAAATATGTTTGCCGCGCATGAGCGGAATAGCGCAGAAAGAACATGGACGATCACAGCCTTCGCTTATTTTGAGATACGCGTAATGTTGCGGAGTGGTCAGTATCCGTTCGCCGACAAGCTCATGCTTATAATCCGCTTTCAGTGTTTTTAAAATGCGGGGAAGATCACGCGTACCGAACCAGGCATCCACTTCCGGAATTTCTTTTTCAAGATCTTTTTTATAACGTTCGCTGAGGCAGCCGGTCACATAAACTTTTTCCACCAGCCCCTGGCCTTTGGCGTCCACAAACTGAAGGATGGTGTCGATGCTTTCCTGTTTCGCATTCTCAATGAATCCGCAGGTATTGATGATCACTATGGAAGCGTCATCCGTTTTGCTTTCATGTTCTACATCGATATCATTGGCACGCAGCTGACCCATCAGCACTTCGGAGTCGAAGATATTTTTCGAGCAGCCGAGTGTCACCACATTCACTTTATTCTTACGAAGCGTTCTTGTTTTCATGAAGGCTGCAAAGGTACGCAATTGAGAGGGAGGATTTTGTAATCATGCGTGTCAGCGTGTGGAAATAGATCTCTTTTTTAGAGATTTTAGCAGCATTAAACCCTGTTTTATTGTAAATCGTTTTTAATTCGCACTGTAGACTGGTTAACACACGGGACGAAATGCTCCGGGTTCCAGAAAAACGCTGCTGTTCCGACTATAATTGCCGGCATTTGAATTACAAGGGTTTACAATAAGGAGATTTTTAAACGTTCAGTACAAGGTAGATTTGCTTTCAGAAAAAGCGGAAATAGTCAGTTGAGTGGGAATCAGAAAGGAGTAAATTGCGGATGTTGAAGGAGGGTTATTGGAATGGTTCAAGTCAGGCTCCGGGTACTGGCGCAAAAAAGGCTTATGAAATCAAGAATTCTTGTGGCTTTGGCAGGTATTATACTGCTTTTAATTCCCATACACGGTGAGGTTCTCGGTGGTCCCTTTTTTACTTTTCTCCTTATGGGTATAGGAGGAGATGCTCTGACTTCGATTTTATCATGGGTATTAATTGTCGTCTTGATAAGTTTATTTTTAGGAATATTTATTAAATATAAAGACTGGATTATTGTCCTTCAAAGTGCATTTATTTTCAGCACGGTAATTTATATTTTCATTTTAATGCTGAATGACTCCACCAGTAAAATTAAGTCTGATACAATTATAGTTTCCATTGTTGTTTTAGTATTATCCATAGTGTCGGTGCGCGCATTCTATTTCCGTTCTCCCAAATAACACGGTAAAATAAAAAACGATGAATTACATTAGAATTTCTGCATTTTTGATCATCCTGTTTTTGGGTCTTGGATGTGGTTCTGATAAGTTTGAATCATTCTATCCAGATGGAAGGCTAAAAACAGTTGTAACCTTAGACGAAGCTGGCAAGAAGAATGGAATTCAAGAAGATTTTTGGCCTAATGGTAAGATCAAAGGTGTTTATGAGTGGAAACACGGTGTTGCACATGGTGTTTATCGTGAATTTTATGAGAACGGACAAAAATCAATTGAAGCAAGATTCGATAATGGTAACCAATCTGATGTATTGTATGAATATTATAAAAATGGAAAAATTAAAAGTGAGTCTCAATATTTAAAAGGTAAAAATAATGGTTATTTCAGATCGTATGACGAATCAGGGAATTTAGGAATGATCGCTAAAACTAAAAATGACTCTACCTTAAGTTTTATAAAAATCAAAAGTGACTCGACAATCACCGAAATGCATATGTATGCTGGCTTGATAAATATTCCTGACACCTTGACATATGTACCGAATTCAAAAGTTATGATAACATTAACTGATAGTGCAACAATTGGTTATTTCACAAGTAAAATATCATTATATAATAACAATAAAAGCTACGAAAATGAAAAGCCAACTTATTCATTCGCTGGTAAAAGAATAAAAAATGGGTTCACATTTGATGTTCCAATTGAAGTTAAACCGGGTAAGTATATTCTAAATATAGCCATAACTCCATTAAAAGAGAGTTCTGTAAGGGGGGTCTCCGTTGTTCACCGAGTCGTTAAGGGGTTCTCCGTTGTTCACCGAGTCGTTATTAAAGAGTAGAGATCAGCGATTGCCGCAATGGAGTAATTGGAGCGGCTTTCATTGTTCCACCCTATTGGGTTTGGTGCGATATTTCTTGCGATGTTTGGATGGCCATCACTTTCCTGCGAAAAATCTCCTTCACTTTTTCCAAAGTAAAGTAATTGCCCCGGTGTTTCCCCTTATCAACTAGCATTTCCGTATTTCCGGTTTTTCTCAAAGTAAATCTACGTTGTAGCGTTGGACAGTAAACGATTAAACTCTATCTTTAAATAACCGTCCAATTCTAAAAGCCCGATGAAACGAATTTTCACGCTCTATTTCCTGCTATTTCTATTGCCGTTTTTGCACGGTCAGAATCTGCACCCTTCCATTGGCGTTCCGGCACTACCTCACGATACCGCTTCGGTTTGTACAATCCCTGTTTACAGCGGAGGTTTTGAAACGAGCGGATTGCAGAATGGCGATACAGCAGCGGATTTCACACTTTATGATCTGAATGGCGATTCTTTTAATCTGGCAGCTGCCCTCGCGCTCGGTAAGCCGGTGCTTCTTGTCGGGGGAAATTATACCTGCCCTGTTTTCCGGAATAAAGTGGGCAAGATCAACAGCATTTCTTCCACGTTTGCCTCGCAAATCACAACTGTAATCATTTACGGTGTAGAAGCGCATCCAACGGATATAAGCCCTTATTCGGGAACTGTAAACGTGACCTCCGCGAACCAGTCGGCGGGGATTCTTTACGCGCAGCCACTGACTTATGGTGATCGTAAAGCCATCGCGACCGATATGCTGAATGATATGACCATTAATGCTCCGGTTTACCTCGACGGCCCGTGTAACAACTGGTGGTCTTATTATGGTCCGGCGCCGAATAACGCTTACCTCATCGACACAAACGGGATCGTTTTTTCGAAGCATGGCTGGTTTGATCAATACCCGAACGATATAGATTGCGATATCGACAGCATTCTGGGAATTCCGACCGGCTGCGGTAACACGAATTACAATGGCTCTTTTACGCTGAATATGATCAGCGCTGATACTGTTTCGGGTATTGCCGGCAGCACGCTTACCGTTGAGCTGAATCTGATCAACCCAACTACGTCGGCTGTTCTGATTATGGTTAAGCGCATGCAGAACAATCTTGCGCCGAACTGGACATCCGCCATGTGCGCCGATATTTGCTACAGCGCGACAACCGATTCGATCACGATCATGATTAATCCGGGAGATACGCAGCTTTTTCATTTTTATTTTTACAGCGATGTGGTACCCGGCATGTCCTCCGCCGGCCTGCTTTTCCGTAACGTGTATGCGCAAAATAATTCCTACCCAAAAATGTTTTATGGAATAACAGAGCTTGTTGGATTGCCAGAAATAAGCGGAACGATGCCGCTTACAATTTACCCTGTTCCGGCAGAAAATATCATTCACATTATGAGCGCGCTTATTCCTGAAACGGTGGAAATAATGGATGTTACAGGAAAAATTGTTTATGCGGGAAATTCAGCGGATCCGGATATTTCGATTTTATCGCCCGGAATTTATTTTGTCCGGGTTATAGATGCGAATGGGCGCATTGCAGCGGGGAAATTTGTGAAGCGTTAGGTTATATGCATTTAATGGAAGCTGTATAAACTATAAATATTTGCAATGGAAGTTTTGAAAATCAGAATCCTGCAAATAGTGATTATGGTAATTGCGCTTTTTCTAAGCCTTATATTGAACGCACAGACCGCAATTGATTCCAAATTGAAAAAATTATTTTTTAACTTGAATATAGATTCCTGCCAAACTAAAATAGAAAAAGAGATTGAAAATAGTAAGGAATATAAGTTCAAGTTTATAGGAGATATTGATACTCTTAATGCCGGAAATTTCAAAATTTATTCAAAAAGTTTTTCAATATTTTCTTGTTACAAATTGGAGTACAATGCACAAAGTTTAGTTAATTGTGATTCAACTTTGATTTTATTGCAACCTGCATTAGTAGGAAAAGGCGTATCCCACGGCAAAGTAGACTTTGAAAAACTATATGGGCATAGAGTTTCAATTCTCATGTATTTTTCAGACTCAATAAGAGCTTATAAAACTTATAGAAATTTCGTTGATTCTATATCAAATAATTTAGAGAGGGAAAGCTGGTCAGGAGACTTTACTATTGACGATGTAGTAATAGGAAACTCGACAACTATAAACATTGACAAGAAGAATAATGGTTATGAGTATCAAAGAGATCTTGAGATTTCAATCAGGAGGTATGAAAAGCTTTATGAGTTGAACGTTGATTTTGTAAGACTCACGATTAGCCTTGAAAATTGCGAAAATGAATAAAATAACTGCATAGTTTATTGAAACTAATCCGTGTAATTCGCGTGAATCCGCGGCTTTTTTTTGCCACGGATTACACGGATTTTCACGGATTAAACCAGCGAAAACCATATAACCGCAAAATTTTATTACTGCTCCTTAAAAAGCGAATCTACAAACTCCAGTTTATTAAAGACCTGCAGATCGTCGATCTTCTCCCCTACGCCGATATATTTTACTGGAATTTTAAACTGATCGGAAATACCGATCACCACGCCGCCTTTCGCGGTTCCGTCGAGCTTCGTCACTGCCAATGCGGTCACCTGCGTGGCAGCAGTGAATTGTTTGCATTGTTCGATCGCGTTCTGACCGGTTGATCCGTCGAGCACCAGCAACACTTCATGCGGCGCATCCGGAATAACTTTCTGCATCACCTTACGGATCTTGGTAAGCTCATTCATCAGGTTCACCTTGTTGTGCAGCCGGCCAGCGGTGTCAATAATTACGATGTCCGAATTTTTTGCGACGCCCGAATTCAGCGTATCAAAAGCTACGGAGGCCGGATCAGCGCCCATTCCCTGCGAAACAATGGGTACACCCACCCGCTCCGACCAGATCGTCAGCTGATCGACAGCGGCAGCGCGAAATGTATCAGCAGCGCCGAGTAAAACGTTTTTCCCATTTGCCTTGAATGCGTAGGCCAGCTTGCCGATCGTGGTGGTTTTTCCCACACCATTCACGCCAACCACCATTATGACATAGGGCTTTTTTCCTTCGGGGATTGAAAAATCAGTTGGATCGCCGGTATTATTTTCCGCCAAAAGCGCCGCGATTTCTTCGCGCAGCATCCGGTTCAGCTCACCGGCGCTTACATATTTATCACGCGCGACACGGGCTTCGATCCTGCGGATGATTTTAAGAGTGGTTTCCACGCCCACATCGGACGTTACCAGCACTTCCTCCAGGTTATCGAGCACTTCGGCATCCACGGTGGATTTTCCGACAACCGCACGCGTAATTTTTGAGAAAAAGTTATCCCTTGTCTTCGCCACTCCCTGGTCGAGACTTTCTTTTTTTTCTTTACTGAAGAGATTACTGAAAAGAGACATTGCGCTACAACCTGATTTTAATAAAGAATGGGATGCGGATCAAATTTCCAACTTAATCACCGGATTATAGGAATTATGTAAGCGTACCAGCGATCTGTTAACAAAAAAGCCTCTTTCCATGGAAAGAAGCTCTCAATGTTGATCCCGGGAAAAATTACTTTTTATCCTGGAGAAAATCTTTTACGTGATCGTTATGCACGACCTCTTCCTTAAAGGAATATGCGCCGTTAAGGGGCGATTTTACCATTTTGATAACCCGGGTGAACTGTTTTCCTTCACCGGATTTGAGGGTAGCCACTGTTTTCTTTGCCATGATCGAAACGTATTAACCGATTACTTGATTTCTTTGTGAACCGTCATCTTTTTCAGGATGCGGTTGTATTTCTTCAGCTCAACACGGTCAGGAGAATTTTTCTTGTTCTTCGTGGTGATATAACGGGAAGTCCCGGGAAGACCGCTTTCCTTATGCTCGGTGCATTCAAGAATAACCTGGATGCGATTGCCTTTCTTTGCCATTTTTACTGCTTTTTGGGAGTGCGAAATTACGAAAAAATTTACGAATTACGATTTACAAATTACAATTTCAAGGGTTTTTAAGATCAGGCCTGGGCGCCTTTAGCAGTTAAAAGTTTTATTATCAATAAGATAAGTCTTAAATAGCATGAAAAGCTTCCTATTCGGTATTCTTTTTCGAGTTCAGGTAACTGCCTTCAGCCATGGTTTTTTCGATCTCTTCCGTGGTCTTCGGAACGATGCCCGATAGAACTTCAGGAGCGCCCGCTGTGATCAGCACATCATCCTCGATGCGGATGCCAATGTTCCACCATTTAGGATCGCAGGGAGAGCCTTCGGGAATGTAAATGCCCGGCTCAACCGTTATTACATTGCCCGGCTGAAGATGACCGAACAGACCTGCATCATGCACATCCAATCCGAGGTAATGCGAAGTACCATGAAAAAAATACTGCGTGAATTCTTCTTCCTTTTTAATAATGCCAAGTTCGAGCAATCGTTTCTTAATAATTTTCACAGCGGCTTTATGCGGCGCGCGGAATTCATTGCCATTTTTGCATTCGGCAATTCCAGCCAGCTGAGCTTCAAGAACAATATCATAGATTGTTTTTTGTTCCGGTGAAAATTTACCGTTTGCGGGAAGTGTCCGTGTGATATCGGCCGTGTAACCATGGTATTCTGCGCCTGCATCCACCACGATCAGGTTGTTCTTTTCCATCGGCTTGCGGTTCGTCACATAATGAAGTATGCAGCTGTTTTCGCCGGCTCCACAAATGCTGGGATAACCGCAGGCTTCCGCTCCACGCACGCGGAATTCATATTCGATGATCGCCTGCGCATGGTATTCGCTCATATCCGGCTCCAGCGCTTTCATTAGCTCAATATGCGCTTCATTGCTGATTGTGATCGCTTTCCGGAGCAGCACCATTTCTTCCGGTAGCTTCACCTGGCGCAACATGGCCATGTAGGAAGCAAGCAAACCCGTTTCATTATTTTTATTCTCATCTGTCTGCCGCCTGAATCCCCGCTTTAAATCAGCCAGGTCAGCCACATCATTCACGTCATCCGCGACCACTTCATCCATTGAAAAATAAAAAACCTTGCGGTATTTTTTCCAGTTGATATTCAGGGAAACAAACGACTTTCCGGTAAGCGCCGCGTGAAGCTTTAACTTTTGCGCTGCGCCCTCTTTTCCAAGTCGTCGTCCTGTCCATGCCTCCCGCTGCGGATCGCGATCCTGGACAAATAAAATTTCATCTGTAAAAAGCGTGTCGATCTTTTGCTTTTCCTTGAATACGATCAGCATTGCATTCGGCTCCAGCAATCCTGTCAAATAATAGAAATTGGGGTCCTGGTGATAATCGTAATTCACATCATTGGCCCTTTTCCGGATGGGGTTGGCAAAAAATACTGCAACGGTGCTGTCGGGCATCAGCTGACGCAATGCCTCGCGCCTGCCTTCATGAAATTCCGGGGTAAGCAGGTCTTTCTCGTAATCATCCGAACCGGCGAGAGCGGCCGAAAAAATGACCACGCTGAAAGCTGCCGCTATTGGCAATAAAACTGCTAATCGAAATTTGAGCGGATCTTTCATGCAGGTTAAAAATACGAAAACGTCGCCCGGAAATACGGACAACGTTTTCAGTGATGTTTTGTTTTTCGTCTGGTGTGACCCGGCAGATTATTTCATAAGCCCTGCGGCGCGCGCGCGTTTGAGCGCTTCGGCAAGGCCGATTTTGTTGATTGTGCGGATTCCTGAAGTGGAAACTTTCAGCGTGATCCAGCGGTTCTCCTCGGTTAAGAAGAAACGCTTGGTTTTAAGGTTCGGCATAAAGGTGCGCCGGGTCTTATGATTGGAATGAGAAACGTGGTTCCCCACAATCGTGCGCTTCCCGGTGATCTGGCATACTTTTGACATGGCTCGAAGGTTAAAAATTTGGCCCGTTTTCCTGAAATTTTGACAAACGGGATGCAAATGTAGCTCTTTTCTGCAAAATCAACAAAAAAGAAAAGCTTGCTTATTTCTTCCGGACATATAACGAACAGCACTAAACTTCCCTTTAATACATAATGCTTGAAACTCAGCCTGAATTCAATTCATACTGCGGGCAGATTGGCGACGGTTGCTCTGGCTGCTTCGACATACTTGCGGCGAATAGAATCCTTATTCGCCGCATATTTGCGGTGATTAACTAATTTAATCGCTGCAAAAAAGCGGTGATATCAGTAGGAAATGCGGAGAATGAGCCGTATATTTACCGCATATTTGCGGAGAATACAAATGGCACGATACATTCACCTGCTCAATAAATGGCCGGAATTTACCTGGGATCCTCAGGCTATTTTACCTTTCCTATCAGGCGCCAGGCATAAGCAGGGCCGTTTGAAAGGATACATGGAAGCGCTTGGATTTATCCTGAGGACTGATACTTCATTGCAGACAATAACAATGGACGTAATCAAATCAAGCGAGATCGAAGGGGAATTTCTTAGCCCCGACCAGGTACGTTCATCGATCGCCCGAAAACTGGGCATGGACATAGCCGGGCTGGTTCCATCTGACAGAAATGTTGATGGTGTAGTTGAAATGATGCTGGATGCAACGCAAAATTTTTACAAACCATTAACGCGTGACCGTCTTTTTGGATGGCATTCCGCCATGTTTCCCTCCGGCAGAAGTGGCATGCATAAAATAAAAGTGGGCGGCTGGCGCAACAGCAGGCAAGGTCCGATGCAGGTTGTTTCCGGACCAATGGGCAGGGAAAAAATTCACTTTGAAGCGCCGGAATCAAAACGGGTTCCAAAAGAAATGCAGACTTTTTTGAAATGGCTCAACACAAAAGACAATTCCGATCCTGTATTGAAATCGGCCATTGCGCATTTATGGTTTGTAACCGTGCATCCGTTTGATGACGGAAATGGCCGGATCGCAAGAGCGATAGCCGATATGCAGCTGGCAAAAGCTGATGGGGATAACCAGCGCTTCTACAGCATGTCGGCACAGATCCGGCTTGACCGTAAAACCTATTATTCCACGCTTGAAAAAACGCAGCACGGCAACCTGGATATTACAGAATGGCTGATCTGGTATTTCCAGTGTCTTGATAAAGCGCTGAATGAAACAGATAAAAAGCTTCAGCGCGTTCTGGGAAAAACGAGATTCTGGGATAAACATTTGAAAACGGAAGTAAACGAACGACAACGGTTATTGATCAATAAACTTTTTGATGGTTTCCATGGTCATCTCACATCCTCAAAATGGGCCAAAATAGCCGGTTGTTCTTCGGACACTGCCCTGCGCGATATTCAGGATCTGATAACTAAAAATATCCTTGAAAAAGAACAGGGTGGCGGACGGAGCACGCATTATATTCTGAAAGACTTTCCGGCGAATAATTTAGTCAACACATAATACAACCAAAAAATCCGGAGAGTTTAAAACTGCAGGTAGATCGGCAACATCTGCTCCGACTGCTTCGCCTGGATGAGGATCCAGATCGCACTGACCAAAACCGCTATTTTACCATAAACCGGGAATCGACTTAGCGCTTGTATGGTTTTCGCTTCAACCACCCCCGGAAGAAAATGCAGCACGAAACCAATTCCCATTAGCAGAAACACCGGCTTATAACCAATCACCATGGCGCTGAAAGTTTCCGGGGCAAAATTATTTACGATCTGACTGATGATGACCGCTGCCTGTGCGAAAGATCCGGCTTTGAAAAAAATCCAGCCGAAGCAAACAAAATGAAATGTCAATAAAATGCCGAGAAATTTCTTTCCATTCAGATCCGGCAATTTTTTTCTAAAAATCAACTGGCTAACCCTGGCGATCAAAACAAAAATAAATCCGCCGCAGATAAAAGCCAATCCATTATAGGCACGGTCGAAAAAAGCGGTTGTCTGCTGCGACATAGTGGCCCTCATTTTCACCTGGAACTTGTCGAATGATAAAGCAATACCATGTAAAAATCCCCAGAACAGGAAATTCCACGATGCGCCATGCCACAAACCGCCCAGCAACATGGTGTGCATTTGGTTCAGGCTTGTCGTCACCAGGTGTCTTTCTTTTTTGAATAAAAGTGCCGGCAAAAAGATTAATCCGAGCACGAATAAAAAACAAATCGTTGGCCACCAGTTACCATTCACCGCGGCAAGACCAGTAGCAATTCCTGCTCCACCGAAAAAAACGGCGAATAAAATCCAGGTACCGGCACCGGCGCCGCGGCTTCCTCCCAATGGAATGTACAGGTAATCGCGGAGCCAGGAGGATAATGAAATATGCCAACGCCGCCAGAATTCTGTAATGTTTGCCGACTGGTAAGGGGAGTTAAAGTTTGCAGGAATCCTGAAACCCATCCACCGCGCCATGCCGATCGCCATATCCGAATAACCGGAAAAATCGCAATAGATAACAAGCGCGTAACAATAAACGCCGAACAGGCATTCCACGCCGCTGTGTTTTGCCGGATCATCAAAAATGTATTGGCCAAAATTCAGCCAGATAAAATCGGATATGACCACCTTGCGGAACAAGCCACTCAGTATCAGATAAAGTCCGGCGGCAATATCTTCCCGTGTAACATGAATGTCCTTGCGGATCTGCGGCACAAAATCCGACGCCCGCACGATCGGACCCATCATCAGTTTCGGAAAAAATGAAAGAAAGAATAGATAATCGAAAAAATTCCTGACCGGCTTAAAATGACCGCGGTAAACATCGATCGTGTAGCTGAGATTTTCAAAGGTGTAAAACGAAATGCCGACCGGCAGGATCAGGTGCAATGGGTCGATATGACCATCGGCCATCTGATTGACAATTTCGATGTAAAAATTAGTGTACTTGAAAAATGCAAGAAGTCCGAGATTAAGGATGAGGCTGAAAATGAGCAGCACCGTTTTGCGCTGCTTCGTGCGCATGCGGTAAATCGCATTGGAAAGAAAATAATCAACGACAGCAGCGATTAGTATAAATATAACATACCAGCCGCAAGCCTTATAAAAGAAGAAGAGCGAAAAAACCGAAAAAACGACGACGCGCGTTAATTTTTGCCGGTGAACAAGCAGAAAAAACAGCAGGAAAAGTGTGAAAAAATAAAGAAAAAAAGCGCTGTTAAAAAGTAACGGATCGGCAGGATTATAGGCAAACTGGGCGCTGAGCTTTTGCGGATCAACATGAAAATATTTTACCAGGATCAGCCTGAAAATATACAGAAGGAAAAAACACGCAGCGCCCATAGCGATCAACCGCCAACGATCTGCACGATCCTGCACCGTCAGGCGGATCAGTCCAACAAAAGCAAGAAACCAGACTGGCCATGCATAACCCGTCTGCATAAATGCCATGGCCTGAACTAAATAAACCTGCATCTTAAACTATTCAAAAATTGAATATTCACACATTGAAATTTATTTACCATGATTGGCAATAATATATTTTTCATAACTGCCCATCATTGCTTCATAGAATAGTGCACCCTGCAATTCATAGCCGGTTTGCGAAAAATGAAGCCTGTCTTTCGCGCCCAGTCCTGCTACATACCATTTGGACATGGAACCATACCCGCCCATCACTCCGTATAGATCCCAACAAGCAAGATTATGTTCCGTTCCATATGAAATGATCGTATTGCGAGCAACCTGCATGTTAGGGTTTTTCAGATAGCCTTTTCTGGAGCGGCGGAATGAATCGCCCGGGGTAGTCAACAGCAGCTGCGCATCCGGCATCGCGTTCTGCAATCCGGATATAAGCGAATCCATATTCGTCCGGAACACATCATTGTTAAACCGGGAAACATACGCTTCGTTGGTTCCGAGGGAAACAATGATCAGATCAGGTTTGAGCATCGCCAACTGCGAAAGAAAATAAGCGGAATTGTTGTAATGATAATACATCGCTCCGTTTACGCCGATCGAATTGTAGAGAATACCCGGCTGGTTATTTTCAAGCAGCATTCCATAAATATCAAGCCGCTTACCGCTGGTATCATGTGGTGTGCAGTCGAGGAAAACGGTATGCGCCGGCGACTGAAATTCAAGCACGGAGATCATGGGATCACCTTTCATGGCGTCAAAATATCCAAGACGGCAATTCAATTCATCACAAACAGCAATGTCATAAGAACCGGTTCCTTTCGAATGAAAAAGTGTGAACCGCGTAAATCCGTAATCCAGTGATCCCTGGTCTTTGACAGTTAATAAGACAGAAGCATTAGTGTCGGTGGTTGCTATGGTAAAACCTGAAATTCCGGTTGGAATCGAGTCATTAATGGCAAGGTTGCGTTTACCAGTCCAGTTTCCATTGCTGGCAACAGATCTGTAGCTGGTCGGTTCATTCGACTTGGCAGCGCGGTAAGGAAAAACGGTTCCGCGCCCTGCATTGCCGAATTCAAGCTGCAGATTCTGACGAACCACCCCTGATAAATGATCCGCCTGGATATGCGAATCGCCGATGTGTACGATCGTTACGCGATCGCGTTTGCCGGTTTTCAGCTCCCACAACTTTTCATAAAACGAAACAAGAGCAATGCTGTCATTGACCAGCCGGTTGAGATCGGTGCGGATAAACGGATAATTCAGCAGCATTGAATCAATGCTTTTCCCAATGGGAACCTGCGCGGTGGATTTGTCGCATGAAGCAAAGATCCAAATGACCGCGGCCGTTAACAGTTTACTTTTCATCCTGCGCGCTTGCTTTAAAGAGTTTGTATTCCCGGTAGATTTCATAAAACAACATTTGGCCGACACGTTTTGCGCCGCGGTGATTAAAGTGAGTGTAATCCTTGTTTGCATAAAGCGTGTCCCCGTTCGCCCAGCGTTTAGCCATTGATTCATAACCGCCCATGGCGTCATACAGGCTCCAGAATCCCGACCGGGTTTTTTCTGCGAGCGTTTTTTGTGCAGCCACAAGAAATGGAATGCCCGGATCCGTTGTCCATTTTCCATCCTTCTGGTATCCGCGATCACCGGTTCCTACAATCAGTATGCTTGAGCCCGGACAATTCCGTTTGAAAAATTCCACCACTTTTTCCATGCCTTTTGCGTATGAAGAATAATCTTTCACCTTGCTGTTCGCCACATTTACACCGAACTGAAGTATGATCAGGTCATACGCAAGATAATCGTTGATGCCGGAAAGCGAAGCCGGCGAAATTGCAGAAAGTGTCAGTCCGCTGTTCCCACGCAAAGCAAAGTTGTCAACGAAAACACCGTTCTCGCTGTCCATGCTGAAACCGTAAACATCGAGTGGCGCCGCGCTGCTGAATGAAATCTTAACGCGCTCCACCGGAATGTCTTTATTGAGGTAAAGCTCATTCACCGCGCGCTTTCCTTCCAGCCGGATATTTTTTCCGTTCACATTGATAAGCTGTGTTCCGGTTGCCGGCCCATAGAACATCCGCACGTTGGAAAATTTATCAAGCCGCGGTGATTTCGATGGGGTGTAATTCACCCAGCTGATTCCGGATTTTTCGGAGGTATCCGCTTTTGAATTCCAAACCGGAACAAAAGTATGTCCGCAGATTCCGGCCCTGCGTTCTTTTGATCCGCCGCTGATTGCGTGATCCTCCCAGTTTTTTGAGAACGAATGCGAAATGGTTCCGCGAAAACCGGCAACTATAGACGTAACAGGCATGAAACCAACACCATATCCGCCAAAGGAATCCTGAAAGCATTTCCTGAAATCCTTCGTGATCAGATCGCCTTCAATCATTGAGTCTCCGAACCAGGCGATACGAACTGATTTTTTTCTGCCGGCCCTAAGTTCTTCCAGCGCCTTGAAAAAATGTGCCAGCCCACCCATCGAATCAAGGAGATTTGCTGCAGCTTCCGGTGTGAAAAATTCCTGAATCTGGCCTTTCTCTCTTCCACCGCCAAAAAATATGTCTTTTGCTTTTTGTTCCTGACCCGTAAGAACCGGTTTTATTCCTTCCACCGAATCGGCGAGACCGGAAGACTGAATATCCGCAATGAATGTGAATGGCTTGGCTTTAAATTCCTGGATTTCAAAATCCGTGCGTGGAAGCGAAAAAGCTGTGACACAGATCGCTGCAGTCAGCAATAGCAGGAAAGGCTCTTGAATACGATTATCGGGGCTGTCACTCATCCTGGGAAAGATCCCGTAAAGTTAGCTATTCATAGCGTGAGCAGGGATTACTGGCCGTAAATCTGATTAACTGTAATGAAAATGAGTTCATTTAAACAAGTGATGCATGGTCTGATTTTTGAAATTAATGCTGCATGAAAGCGTATTACCTGTTTTTTATTGGAGCGATTTTTCTTGCCGGTTGCGCTGATAAAGAAGAGCGGAAGGAAAAAAAAGAAAGTCGTCCTGCAAGAATTGATTCCGTCGTTTCACGTATGATGCCGGCGCCGGACACGCCCGTTCAACCGGAAGACACCATAATCCCCATTGAGGATAAAACCAGTCCACCCCATACAGGTATAATAATTTCGGGAACAGTTTTCTACACACGGCCATACTGTGGCGGAATTGTTCCTTCGGAAGAGCAGAAACGCATGTCCATGCAGCGAAAGCGCCTGCCGCATTCAAAACTCATTCTAAAAACGGGATCCGCGGAATATGTAATTCAAACCAATGGCAAAGGTGATTTTTCAACCTATGCTCCTCCGGGCGAATATAAAATCTGGCTGACTGAAGAAATTAATCCGGCAGTTTACAGCGTGAAGCCGGATGATTGCCGGAATTGCCTGGTCGAGCCCATCGCCGACGCAACGTTGATTGCAAACAAAAAAAATATCCTTGCGTTTAATTTTCGTTGTGGACCAAATCGCGCGGAATAAGAAAATGTGTTAATGTGCTAATGGGAGAATGTGGCAATGTGCCGATGTGCTGATGTGCTGATGTGCTGATGTGCTGATGTGCTGATGTGCTGATGTGCTGATGTGCTGATGT
>DATDOQ010000293.1:0-6216 GCA_035293205.1 Bacteroidia bacterium | reverse complement strand
GATTCGGCGCCGCGTATGGAAAAACGATCTATGACTTTCCGCATTACGATCCATCCATGTTCGTTGATCCTCCCTGGAAAGATTTTGAGCAAAAAGAAGAATCCGGCTATGCCATTGCAAAAATGAGTCCGGCTATTAATTTAAGCGGTGGGATAAATTTTGAATTAAGGCATTTCCGGATTTACACAGAGCTCGACTTCACGTTTAATCCTTATGATTACCCGGAATCTGCACTGTCTGCCGGAATTGGGATACAGATTCCCATACGCATAGGCAAAAAAGCTGAGGGAAACTGATTCTTTAACTTCCGGGGAAATACTCTTTAAATATTCGGACAGGTCCATTACTTAAACAGCTAAAATTCTTTCCGCAATATGGTTTGCACTGTTATTTTTAATTGGGCCAGATTACCTTCAATTATATTCCATACAGCAGGCAACTTGATTTCAAAATATTCATGGGCAATCATATTTCTAAATGATTTCAGCTTATACCACTCATAATCATATTTTTCCAGTTTCTCTTTTTCAACGTGAATAATTGCCTCTCCAATAATAATAAACTGCATCATTACAGCATCGTGCAGCATATTTTCCCTGCAAAAGCTTTCCAAAGTTTCATTCTTGACATATTTTTCAATTTCACAAATAGCCTGTTCAATTTGTTGCAGCCTCTTCTGGCTTTCAAGGTGGCTATCTTTCATAAATGAGTTTCAAATCGGGTTTTACATGTTCTAATATGTATGGTTTAAAAGAGTCGATGAAACCAACATCTACTTTTCTGTGAATGGTGTTTTCCAATTGGTGCTGTACTTCTGCCAAATCAAAATAAGTGAATTTTGAATTGGTTTTCAATGCAATGTCCACATCACTTTTCGGGCCGTCATCTTCCCTGGCAAATGAGCCGTAAATCCAGGCTTTTTCTATATGGGGAAATTTTTTGAGGCCGCTTTTCAATTGTTTCAGAATTTTTTTTCTGTCAATTTTTTTAAATGCAGCAAAAGCGATTTTTTCTTCCGCAACCTGCAAGGCTTCCATAGCCATTTGTTCTCCCGCCACTTCGTACACCAATTTATCGGAAAGCCATGCTACCAGAAGATCTTTTTTCTTCACTTTAAAATACGCTGCAAGTTTTATGACCTGTTCCCTTGTCGGCTTGCGTTGCCCTCTTTCAATTTTACTTAAAATGGCCTGGTCAATATTGAGGAAACCCGCTACCGTTCGCAGGGGGAGCGCTTTGGCTTCCCGTAATTTTCTGAATGTACGCCCGACATGATCCATTTTGAGGTTTTGACAGTTTATGTCAAATTTAGAAAATAAATGCTGAAATTCACAGTGAAAAGTTCGCAGATACTACTTTGGATATTCTACCCGCACGTGATAAATTGACCGCAGTTTTTTCTTGAATATCTTTTTAATAGCAGTGATATCCTTCAGGGTAATATCCGCATTGTTAAACTGGTGCTGATCGGCTTGCTCGTCGATGATTTCCTCTACCAGGTTGTCGACGCTTTCAACATCATATTTAGGAAGACTTCTGGATGAAGCTTCAACGGCATCCGCCATCATCAGTACGGCGGTTTCTTTTGAATACGGTACCGGTCCGGGATAACGGAATAATTCCTCGTCCACCATTTTTTCCGGATTGTTTTTTTTATACAGCGTCAGAAAATAGGCCGTATTTGTCGTTCCGTGATGTGTCCGGATAAAATCGATCACCTGTTCCGGCAGCTTTGCTTCTTTCGCTTTTTCAACTCCGCGGATGACATGCCGGATGATAATTGCAGCGCTTTCCTCGAAGGTGAGCTCTTCATGCGGATTGATGCCCGTGGTTTGGTTCTCGATAAAATATTGGGCGTTATCCCCTTTTCCGATGTCGTGGTAAAGCGCGCCGGCGCGTGTCAGCAATGTATTTCCCCCGATTTTGCCAATCGCCTCTTCCGCGAGATTCGCCACCTGCATCGAATGCTGAAAAGTACCGGGCGCTTTTTCGGCCAGCTCCCGCAACAATGTATTATTTGAATCCGCGAGCTCCATGAGCGTTACATCGGAAACGAAACCAAACATTTTTTCAAACAAAAAGATCAACGGGTAAGCCAGCAGCAGTAAAATAGCGCTGATCGCAAAATTGACAAAATCACTTACGTTGATCTGCCGGATATCACCTTCTGAAAGTAAATAGAGGGAGATGTGCAGCAACACATAACATCCCAGGATCGCAATAAGCGAATAAAAAAGCTGCGACCGGTTGCGCATGTTGACAATGCTGAAAATTGCAGTGATGCCGGCAAGCACCTGGATGAACAGGAACGCAAACCGATCGCCGGGCATCGAAAAAGCAATGATCAGTATGGACGTGAGGTGTGTGAACAAGGCCAGACGCGTATCAAAAAAAGCGCGCATGATCACCGGGAGGATGCAGAAAGGCAATGCCATCATTGCTACATTTTCCATGAAAGAAGGGATGTAGGACATGCACACGGTCAGCACGATCATCAGCAGGACAAAAAGCAGCCTTGCGTCATTGGTAAGAATTTCACTCCGGAAAAGCCGCAGGAACTGGAAAAGGCTGAACAGGCAGAATGCAACCAGCAGGATATGGCCGATCACAAAAGATAAATTCCCCGAAAGCTGGTACTGCCTTTCCATTTCTTCCTGGAGCGATTGAAGCGTCCTGTAAATTTCATCCGTGACGAGCTGCCCCTGCGTGACAATGATCTGTCCACTGCTTAATGCGCCACGTGTTTCAGAAATATTCCCTAACTGTTGCGCCAGCTCACGATTGTTGATCGTGCTGTCGTAAACGATGTTCGGAATCAATGGTTCGGAAAATTTCTCCAGCCAGAGCTGCCTATCCCCCGGTTGAATCCGCGCTGTCACAATTGAATCCGCTTCTGCAGGATCTATGAAATCATCTAGGACCTGTTCTTCCGCAACGCGTCCGGACACAATCAGCACGACATCACCCGGACCTTTTCCTGCCGTATTCGAAATGCTTCTTATGCCTTCACTGTAAACCTCCCCAACAATTTTTGCTATCCTCGCGAACTTCTCCTTATCGGACTCCTGCAATTCATTCTTTTTTACCTGGGCGAGAAATTTTCCCGGCACTTTTTCATCGAAGCGAAAATAAGGAATGAAGTTGCGGCGAATTTCATCCTTTTCACGCGCCACCTCTTCGGGGGATTTTTTGATGGCAAAATCAAAAGGCGCAATCAGGTTTTCGTGGGGCCATGGCTTGTCTTTTATTTCAGAAAGATCATAACGGAAACGAAACTCGCGTGGAAAAAGATAAACGATGACCGTAAGGCTCATGAAAAAAAGAAAGCCTTTGTAGATCAAAGCATGCCTGTCGCGGAGAAAGCTGAAAATCTTATTCATGATTGGGTGGACGAAAATACGAAACCAATAGAAAGTAGGCGGTCAAATTGGTAGGCGGAAGCCGGTATGTGATAAAATTGCATAAAAACAGTTGAAAAGCAGCGTTTGATATCGCGTTCATAAATTCACTGTTCAGAGGCCGCTAAAAGCTTTACAGGAAACGATTTTCCGTAATTTTGCGCTACCAATTTTTCGAACCGGAATTATTTTCAATTATCATGAAAGAAGTTTATATCGTATCTGCTGTCCGTACGCCTGTGGGATCCTTTGGTGGCGCGCTGGCAGAAGTATCAGCGACGCAGTTGGGCGCAGCGGCAGTGAAAGCGGCAGTTGAGCGAGCGGGCATTAAGCCGGAAGTTATTAATGAGGTCCTGATGGGCTGTGTGCTGCAGGGAAATCTCGGCCAGGCACCTGCGCGGCAGGCTGCAAGGTTTGCCGGTTTGCCGGACCAGGTGCATTGTACCACGATCAATAAAGTTTGCGCTTCCGGCATGAAGTCGGTCATATTCGGCGCCCAGGGAATTATGCTGGGCGATGTGGATGTGGTTGTCGCAGGCGGCATGGAAAACATGTCGGCCGCTCCGTATTATGTAGAAAAAGGTCGTTATGGTTACCGGTATGGCCACGGCCAGCTGCTGGATGCGATCGTGAAAGATGGTCTGACGGATGTTTACCAGCAAAACCTGATGGGAGTTTCGGCTGAGCTATGCGCCTCTACTTTATGCATTACCCGCGAAGCGCAGGATTCCTATGCGATCGAATCTTACAAACGTTCCGCGGCGGCATGGGCGGCAGGAAAATTCAAAGATGAAGTTGTGCCGGTAACAGTAAAAACCCGGAAGGGAGAAGTCGTGGTTTCCGAAGACGAAGAATATAAAAATGTCAGCTTCGATAAAATTTCCACGCTTAAACCGGTGTTCCAGAAAGATGGAACCGTAACTGCCGCCAACGCTTCCACGATCAACGATGGAGCTTCTGCGTTGGTTTTGATGAGCAAAGAAAAAGCCACTGAGCTTGGCATTAAGCCGCTTGCCGTGATCCGCAGCTATGCCGATGCCGAAAATGCGCCGGAATGGTTTACGACCGCGCCTGCAACCGCCATTCCACGCGCGATCGCAAAAGCAGGTTTGACCCAGGAAGATATTAGCTATTATGAGATCAATGAAGCTTTTGCAGTGGTTTCACTCGCGAACATGCAAATTCTGAAGCTGGATATTGCAAAAGTGAATGTGAATGGCGGCGCAGTTTCGCTTGGTCATCCCCTTGGCAGCTCCGGTTCACGTATTCTTGTCACCTTGCTTCATGTCTTAAAACAAAACAAGGCCCGTTATGGTGTCGCTGGAATCTGTAATGGCGGCGGTGGCGCGTCTGCTGTGGTAATTGAGAATTTGCATTTATAAACCCAACCATCCATGTTCGGTGTCTGCCACCTGAGCGCCATCCCCTGCCGCAGGGAACCCTCTGAAAAAAGTGAAATGGTTACCCAGCTGCTTTTCGGTGAAGCCTTCCGGTTTATAGATCAAAAAGGACAATGGCAGCAAATTGTCAACGCAGCGGATCAGTATGAAGGCTGGGTTGACCGCAACCAATTTCTACCCGTATCGAGAGAAATTTATGCTGAGCTGATGAAAAACCCTGCTCCGGTTGCAGGCGAATTATTCCAACTTGTTACTGATCAGACTTCAGGAGAAACTTTTCCGATTGCACTGGGAAGCTCGCTGCCGTTCTATAAAAAGGGTGTTTGCACGCTTGGTGACCGCCCTTATATTTTTGAGGGTACTGTCCGTGAATTTCCCTCAAAACCGGAAAGAAATAATATTGTGGAAACCGCCCTGCTCTACCGTAACGCGCCTTATCTCTGGGGAGGTAAAACGCCCTTCGGCCTCGATTGCTCGGGTTTCATGCAGGTTGTATTTAAAGCCAACGGCGTGCAGCTGAAACGAGACGCCTGGCAGCAAGCAGAAGCTGGCAACTCCTGCACCTTTGTGGAAGAAGCGCTCCCCGGCGATCTCGCTTTTTTCGACAATGAAGAAGGCCGCATCGTTCACGTCGGCATTATTATCGGCGACAATCGCATCATCCACGCGTCCGGGCGGGTCCGCATCGACCATTATGATCATTACGGAATCTTTACGCCCGAACGCGGGGGTTACACACACAATCTGCGCGTGATCAAACAGCTGATTCAATAAAAATAAATTCCGGCAGGAGCAACGCCAACCATCTTATCAGCCAGCAATACGCCATTCCGCGTAAAACGGAGAAGATGGCCTTTCGCGCTATAATCCTGGGCATCGGCAACAAATATTTCCCCGGTTTGCGGTTGCACATTCAAACCGTAAAAGCTTTGCGTGCCGGAAGGAGTCAGAAAAGCGGAAGACGGTAAAGAAGCGCTGGCAACCGGCATGCGGTAAACGCCTGTATTAATGTAATACAAGGTGTCACCTGTTCCATTTGCGCAAAGGCGCGTGGGATAATCGGATGTTGTAAACGGATAAGCTTGTTCCACGAGATGTGTGGAAGGATCAATGCGATACAATCCGCCTGGGGTGCTGGTGAAATAATCACCAAAACAAAGCACCCATAACTTTCCATTTAAATCGGAAATAATACTGTTTGCCCCCGGCGCGATAGCAATGCTGTCAGTAACCTGGTCGGTGGCGGGATCGATGACGTAAAGGTTATTTTTCCCGGCGTTGCAAACAAAAACTTCATTGTTCAAAAGTTTCATTGCTTCCGTCCAGCCCGGTAAAGAAATCGAGCCGGAAATGGAATCGTTGCTCAGATTAATGATTGAAATGCTACCGCTGAACAAATCGGTCACATAGGCTTTGGA
>DATDOQ010000292.1:0-2678 GCA_035293205.1 Bacteroidia bacterium | reverse complement strand
AAGAACACGAAGTAAAGACACGAAGACTACTGCTGTGAAGATCAGTGCATAACCTGCACTAAATCCGAGCTCACCAGGCATTTCGGGATAAACCATTTCCCGGTATATTTTTCAGCTTCCACACGGTTTCCTTCGCAGCTTAAAATATTCCCCGCAGCGTCTTTCTTTACGATCGTAAGCTTCCCATCCCAGACAAGATGAACAATGCTTTCTTCGAGGGAAATTTTATTTGCGGCGGTGTCAGCCCGGTAATTTTTTCCCGCATCAATTCCCGCTTCGTTATTCCGCAGATCCATAACTCCCGCCAATGAATCCGGGCGCGCATTTTCTTCGAGCCGGCCTTTTTTGAAGTCGATATAATTCCCTTTTTCGTGGGCTTTACCCAGCCTGATCGCTTTTTTCGCAGGAATAATCTGCGCCAGGGAAGCCATCCAGAATGCGTGACGGAATGCATCGAGCTGGCCGCCGTTTCCATCGCGCAGCGTGCCCGCTTTTTCAATTGAATCCGTAACATACCGCACTTGTTGTGTGCAGCGCCACGCCTTTTTCGCAATAAATGGATGCGCCGCCACCCAGCATTTTTCCGGTCGCGATAAACTTTTTATTCCTTTCCGTACCTGCTGTGCGCGGAGGTCAGCAACCAAAAAATAAAAAAATAAAAAAATAAAAAATCGTGAAAATTTTTCCGACCGGATCATAGCTTCGATAATAGCAAAGATACATATCCCGTTATTGGGGAAAGAGTTAGCGCTTAAGCTTGTCTATTCAATTGATAAATAACAAGTTAAATATGGCATGGATTCTGCAAACATGGTGTTGTGTCAGAATACTTTTTAGTTATGAAAGAGCGAAAACAAATACGTAATGCGTTTGAATGTGTAAGCAACAGCATCAATTCGAGCAGATCGCTGCTTCAACTGGAGACAGCAGAACGCCTGATCGGACTTTTCCGCAGGCAAAGCACCTATCCTGATTTAAGCGAGAAGCTGGATGAAATATTCCTGAGCAAAGCGGAAGCATTACATTATTTTGAATGGAAAAGATTCCGGGACTACGGTGCCTCTGAGGCGGCTTAGTTCCAGTTTGTTTGGTTAGGTTAAGGTAGAGACTCCTTGCGTGCATGCAGGGAGTTTCTTTTTACGAAAAAGTACGAAATACGAAAGATGAAAAGTACGAAATACGAAATGTACGAAGTAAGAAATATGAATAGTACGAAATATGAAAATGAAATAACGATTTGCCTATTGCTGCTATTTTCCCACTTGTCCGCCGAAGCCCCGATGGCCATAGGGACGTAAGAGGATTATCTCCATTAACCCCACTTGTTCGCCGAAGACTGGATATCCATCGGGGCGTAGGTGGATTTTCCCACTTGTCCGCCGGAGCGTAGCGCAGGAGGATTAACCCCATTTTCCCACTTGTCCGCCGGAGCGTAGCGCAGGAGGATTAACCCCATTTATCCACCGAAGCTTCAGCGCAGGTGGATTCTCACATTTATCCGCCGAAGCTTCAGCGAAGGTGGATTCTCACATTTATCCGCCGAAGCTTCAGCGAAGGTGGATTCCCACATTTGACATTTGCGTTCACATAATTTGTCACTGAAAGAGCGTAGTTTACGTGCAAAAGAGCCATTGCTTTCCGTACCTTTGCACCCTTATTTCCACTATTAAATGATCACAGTAAGCAATCTGACGCTGCAATACGGCAAGCGGGTACTTTTTGACGAAGTTGAACTGAAATTCACGCCGGGAAACTGCTATGGAATTATCGGCGCGAATGGCGCGGGCAAATCCACTTTTCTAAAAATTTTATCCGGTGAAATTGACCCGGCAAAAGGACTTGTATCCATTTCGCCCGGATTGCGCATGTCGGTACTCCGGCAGGATCACTTTGGTTTCGACAAATTTCCTGTTTTGCAGGCGGTGATCATGGGCAATGAAAAGTTGCACAAGGTGATGCAGGAAAAAGACGCGATCTACGCAAAAGCGGATTTTTCAGATGCAGACGGAATCCGTGCGTCAGAACTGGAAGCGGAATTTGCCGAAATGAATGGCTGGAATGCGGAAAGCGAAGCAGCTGACTTGTTAAGCAAACTTGGAATCGCGGAAGAGATGCACCATCGCCTGATGGGTGAGCTCAGTGGTAAAGAAAAAGTCCGCATTCTGCTTGCACAGGCCTTGTTCGGCAATCCCGATATTTTGCTGCTCGACGAGCCGACCAACGATCTCGATGTGGAAACCATTTCCTGGCTCGAAGATTTCCTGGCCGATTACAAGAATATTGTCATCGTTGTTTCGCACGACCGTCACTTTCTCGACACAGTCTGCACGCACGTCTGCGATATTGATTTCAAAAAAATAACCTTGTATACCGGCAACTACAGCTTCTGGTACCAGGCATCACAGCTTGCGCTCCGTCAGCGTTCGGATCAGAACCGGAAGGTGGAGGACAAACGGAAAGAGCTGCAGGAATTCATCATGCGGTTCAGCGCGAACGCGTCGAAATCGCGGCAGGCAACCAGCCGGAAAAAATTGCTTGAAAAGCTGACAATCGATGATCTGCCCGCGAGCAACCGGCGTTATCCGGCCATCATTTTTAAAATGGACCGCGAACCGGGCGACCAGATCCTGAATATTGAAAATCTAAGCAAAAAGAAAGACGGGCAGCTGCTCTTCTCC
>DATDOQ010000291.1:0-9699 GCA_035293205.1 Bacteroidia bacterium | reverse complement strand
ACAAAGATCCATTCCGTCGCGGGGAAAATTCAGCGCAACGCCGGTCTGATCACGCAGCGTCCTTTCCGCGCGCCGCATCACACGATTTCGGACGTGGCGCTCGTGGGCGGTGGTGGCCACCCGCAACCCGGGGAAATTTCGCTCGCGCATAATGGTGTCTTATTTCTCGATGAGCTGCCTGAATACAAGCGCACCGTTCTTGAAGTCATGCGCCAGCCACTCGAAGATCGCGTGGTTACTATTTCGCGCGCAAAATGTTCGGTGAGTTTCCCGGCGGGCTTCATGCTCGTTACTTCCATGAATCCATGTCCCTGCGGTTATTACAATCACCCGGATAAGGAATGTGTCTGTCCTCCGGGGACTGTCCGCAAATACCTTAATCGTCTTTCCGGTCCGCTGCTCGATCGCATCGACATCCAGATTGAAGTTACGCCCGTCGGTTTTGGTGAGCTCATCGACCGCAAGCCTGCAGAATCAACCGCGGTGGTAAGGGAGCGTGTCGTGAAAGCACGGAATTTGCAACTGCAGCGTTTTAAAAATAACGAGGGTGTTTATTCGAATGCGCAGATGCATGCCTCACTTCTACGTGAGATCTGTCACATCGATGATGCGGGACGGCAGCTACTCAAAACGGCCATGGAAAAGCTGGGCTTGTCCGCGCGCGCATACGACCGGATTCTGAAAGTCGCGCGTACGATAGCTGATCTCGATAGTTCACCGAATATTGAATGTCAGCATTTGGCTGAAGCCATTCAGTATAGGAGTCTGGATCGTGAGTCGTGGGCCGGGTGAGAAGTGCACAAAGGGGATAGCCACGAAGACACAAAGGACACGAAGAAAAGACACAATATAAAAAAAAAGAAAAACTTATAATTATGGAAAAGAGATTCGAAAGATTAACGGAAGAAGAAGAAAATCTTGGTCGTGCGGTTGTTGATGCTGCATATAAAGTTCACCGCGAGCTTGGTCCTGGATTGATGGAAAAAGTTTATGAAGTATGCCTTGTTTATGAATTGCGAAAACGGGGAATTGCTTGTCAAAGACAAATTTTATTTCCAATAATTTATGATGGCCAGGAAATGGATGAGGCACTCAGACTTGATATTCTGGTAGCTGACCTGGTGATCATAGAAGCCAAAGCAAGGGATGAAATTAATCCTGTCTGGCCTGCTCAGGTGTTGAGTCATCTTAAGCATATGAATAAAAGACTTGGATTTCTTATCAATTTTAATGTTCCGTTAATTAAAAACGGTATAAAGCGTTTTGTAAGATAAACTGCTTCTATTAAAGAGCACAAAGAGGGTAGCCACCAAGACACGAAGTACACGAAGAAAAGGCACGAAAAAGAGATAGAATACGATACCCTTGGTGTCTTCACTTCGTGTTCTTGGCGCCTTCGTGGCCCGGTACTTCGTGTCTTTATTAATGCGTCACGAAGGCAATTTGATGTATTGGCGGAATAAAAAGCATCGGTGACCCGTTTGTCCATGAATGCACACGAATAATAATTCCCTTGGTGCCTTCACTTCGTGTTCTTTGAGCCTTTGTGGCCGGGAACTTCGTGTCTTTATTAATGCCGCACGAAGGCGATTTGATGTATTGACGTAACAAAAACATCGGTGATCCACTATTTCACTTAGGCAAACTATCTGAATATTGAATCACTTCAGGTAAAAATATCTCATTCTCGTTTGCTTCTTTTTTATTTTCACTTCCTACAACATCCAATTTAACAGGGTGAAATTCGGGTAGCAATTCTACCTCAGCAGGCGCTTCGAAATTATTTTCAATAAACAATTCCGCCGAAGGAGTTGGCTCCAAAATATTTTCCTCTTCAGGTGTGTCCGAAAGAATTATAATTCCACGATTTCGTTTATGTTTAGTTATTTCCGACTTGCCGCAATCGGACATCCTGCATGTGCTTCCGGAAACAACCGGCTCATCGGAAAAAGCCCGGAATGAAATATCGAAATCATACTTCACACCGGAACCATAACGAAGCAGATCATAAATTTTCAGGCTGACATTTTCAGAAGGCACGTACAAGGGCAAAATGATCACCGAATCGGCATATGCGGGCAACCGCAACATTCCCGAACGTTTGCCGGGCATCCATATGGAATCTTGCACACTCAGGCGGTAAGATGTTTCGCGGGCTGAAAAAGAAAAAGGATTCTGGTTTTTAAAACGCGTATGCAGGTAGAGCCACATGCCCCGCCAACGCACGGAATCTTTTTCAATCTTCTCTACCACAACGGTCACCGGACGAAAAACCGGAAGATTTTTTTCAAGAGATACCCCGAACTTTCCTTTTTTCAGCAAGGGCGTATAAAAAACCGTTTCAAACTTGTAATTAACTGAATCTTTCTGGCCCGGACCTGCCGCTAAAATGTTTTCAAGGCGCTCCGTTGTAATGAATGCAGGAAAGGTGATCCAGAGACTATCTCCCGGCGCCAGCGTTACAGGCCGAATAACCCGGTGATGCGTTACCTCTTTACCACTGATCAGCAGCCGGTGCACCATGCTGTCCGCCAGGAAATGAACATTCGTTTGATTTTTGATCAGCATTTTTGCCTGAAGCAACGCATGCGTTTTGTTCAGCTGCTGCACTTTTAGCTGCGAATGTCCCGGAAGGACAACAAGAAAAGATTTGTAAGGTTCTGTTCCGCCGGTCAGCGCAAGATGTTTTAACAGAGAAAATGCGCCGACCGCAAGAATAGGTGTCAGCAGGATAAAGATCAGCATCCGCCGGATCCATTTCATGAGATAAGAGTTGCAAAAAATGTTCCCGTTATGCGTTAAGAGGACAGGAATGCGTGCGTGTAGTAAAGCACCGGGCAAAAAATTCCCCGGAAAAACCTGTAACCAAACAATTGTTTTGCGTTATGATTCAAAATCCGCCAAAATGAAAAGTTTCCTCCTGCTCTTTGTTTGCATTTTACCTTTTGATGCTTTTGCGTGCGGCGAGCATGTCTACCGTCTTTCGCTGAACCAGCGGAGCTATTACAATCCGGCATCGCTTTGTCCTTACTGCAAAGGATCAACATTTCTCGCTTCCGGCTTCAGCGGACTTCCGGCTGCGGGCGGGAACGGTTATTTTTTAGCCATAGGAAATGATGGCGAGAACAGGCTGCATGGTCCCTGGGATCTCGGAATGGCGCGTGCACAGGCAGAAGGTGTAGTTGTTTCATCATACAACATACGCTATGCATGGCAGCAAAAGATCGGCAAAACGTTGCGTATGGCTGCCGGGATGCGCTTTTCCTACCTTAATATCAGCCAGGAATTTTCTGTTTCCGAAAATGTGCAGGATAAATTCCGGTTTTCCACTCCTGATTTTGATGGCGGTGTAATGATCACTGACCGGAGAGGATTTTACGCCGGATTTTCTGTTCAGCATCTTGGCGCCCCGCAAAAATCTTATTCATCGCCTTCCGGCGTTCGCTACGAATTTGGAATGAAAAGAAATTATGTCGCCATGGCGGGAACTGTGGTTCCAATCGGGCGGACTTTTGACCTGGTCCCGGATATAAATATGCTGTACGACGGAACCGGGTATGTTGCGCAGCCAGGTTGTTTGTTTCGCCTCGGCGGGATCGTTGGAATCGGCGGGGGAATCACAATTTCAGGCGAAGCAAAGCCGCTCTACGAGATCCGAGGTGGAATTACTACCTCCACTTTTAAATTTCTTGGATCATTTGCATTCACCCCCGTTGGCATCGCTTTCGAAACCGGGCTCGCCATCCGCTTCGGCGTGGAGAAATGGCGTGTCTTTTCAATAGCCGATCCCTGCACAGGTGGCTCCTGTACCACAACATCAAAAAGAAAACCGCGACTAAAAAAGAAATTGGGAAAGCCCGATGAATTCAGGCCGCATGTTTAAGGCAATGGGGATAATGGGAAAATGGGAAAATGAAGCAGGATACAATTTTTCCCTTCTCCTCTCTCCCTTCTTCTCTCTCCCTTCTCCATTCTAATGCAATATGCATTTATTGCTATATTCGCCAATGTCCCTGACCGGAAAGTTAAAGAAAAACGCAGCCTACGTATTCACGGGAATATGTCGGTCGTTGCTAATCCATGGCGCCGGCGGATGCCTGCTCTGTTTCGCGGCTTTTTACAATTGGTTTCCGTTGATCTATTCGGATACCGGAACATATATTACATCAGGGTTTGAAAACTTCGCGCCAATAGACAGGCCAATTATTTATGGGTGGTTCATAAGGCATTCAAGTCTGGCCGCTTCATTATGGCTTACAGTGCTTGCCCAGGGAATGATCCTTTCTTACCTGATTTATGAGTCTATAAGAACAATAACCACGCGTTCCCGTCCTTATATATTGCATTTTTTCGTTCTTGGCTTCCTTGTGCTTTTCACAAGCATTTCGCCGGTTGTAAGCAGGCTGATTCCCGATGTGTTCGCACCGGTTATGATGCTTTGCATGTTCCTCCTGCTTTTTCCTGAAAAGCGTTCTGTTTTTACATTAGGTATTATTTCGTTTTTCTTTCTGCTTTCTGCTTCATCACATACTTCGCATGTGTTTATTGGTTTGCTTTTGTTGGGTTCCATCAGCATTTTCCTTATTGTACGGCGCTTACGCAGGCGAACATTGTTTGTTTCCCGACGCGGACTGCTGTTAACCTGGAGCTTGTTTCTGATTGCGGTGCTCATCATTCCTTTAACCAATCTTTTTTATCACAATAAGTTTAAAATGTCAATAGGAGCACAGGCTTTCTATTTGCAGAAGCTCCATGAGGAGGGAATTATCGCTTCTTACCTGAATGAATATTGCGGCAAGCGGAATTATCCATTATGTGACTACAACAACAGGCTTCCCTGGGATTTCCTGTGGGATGCGGAAAGCCCGCTGAATAAAGAGAACGACTGGGAGGACAAGAACGGAGAATACAAGCGCCTTATTTCTGACATTCTTTCAACACGCGCTTACGCTGTGAAGATCGCGCATAAGTCGTTGTTCAATTCTGCAAAGATCTTTTTTGTGTTTGATGAAGCCTTAAATCCGGCATATGACATGGAATCTTCACCCTATGCCGCGATGCACCGTTATTTTAAAGATTCGGGTTATGAATACCTGATGGCCAGGCAACAGTCGAATGTTTTGAATCATGACCGGGAGAATTTTATTCAAAGATTTGTAATCATTGGCAGCCTTGTAATAATAGCAGCTGCTTTATTCGCCGGACGCGTCAGAAGAAAATTGAGCCCGCTATTGGCTTTCACGTTGCTTTTCTTTTTCACTGCATTGATTTCAAATGCTGCGGTTTGCGGAACGCTCGCCTCCATGTCTCCCCGATTTCAATCCAGGATAGCATGGCTTCTTCCATTTCTGGTTCTGATGCTCATGCATTATTTTTTAAGTGGAACCATCCTTGCGCAAAAGATTAAAAGTCTTTTTAGTAAAACTGCAGGGGATGTGCAGACTAAACAATAATCCTGGCCGGGATCCGGCCGCATGTTTGATCAATTAGCAATGGATCTATTAGCACTGGGCAATGAACAAAGGGCAAAAGGAACGTATTTTAATTGGGTCACTCCTATCTCGTCCTTCCCTTCTCCATTCTCTTCTATTCTGCCAGAACAATCACCTTATCCTTGTGAACTTCCGCCACGCCGCCGGTAATTTCAAAATACTGCGTCTGCTGCGCATTATCCACAACTTTGATCTTCCCCTTTTTCAAAGAAGAGATCATTGAAGCGTGACGTTTAAGCACGCCAAATCGTCCATCCGTTCCGGGAAGTGAAACCGATTTTACCTCGCCGCTGAACAGCTTTTTATCCGGTGTGATAATTTCTAAAAGCATCTTGTAGTATCCTCTGAAAAAATGTCCTGCTTCAATACGTTCGTTTCGTTAATACAGAAATGGTACCCTTTGTTAAAGAAATGTCATGCTGAGCAGTTCATTCCGGGAATCCGGAGCTAGTACCCCTTTATAAAGAAATGTCATGCTGAGTAGTTCATTCCGGGAATCCGGAGCTGGTACCCCTTTATAATGAAATGTCATGCTGAGTAGTTCATTCCGGTGACGGAATGAACGTATCGAAGCATGACTATTCAACATCCGCCAATAATTTCTTTCCTTTTTCAATAGCATCCTCAATCGTGCCAACCAGGTTGAATGAGGCTTCCGGGTATTCATCCACTTCACCATCCATTATCATGTTGAAACCTTTGATGGTGTCTTCGATGTTGACGAACGCACCTTTCAAACCGGTGAACTGTTCGGCAACAAAGAACGGTTGCGAAAGGAAACGCTGAACACGGCGCGCGCGATGCACGACGAGTTTATCTTCTTCCGAAAGTTCATCCATGCCAAGGATAGCAATAATATCCTGCAATTCTTTATAACGCTGCAACAGCATTTTCACACGCTGCGCGGTATTGTAATGCTCCTCGCCGAGAACCGCGGCAGTAAGAATGCGTGAAGTTGAATCCAGCGGGTCAACTGCCGGGTAAATTCCAAGCTCGGCAATTTTGCGCGATAATACGGTGGTTGCATCAAGGTGCGCGAATGTGGTTGCCGGCGCCGGATCGGTAAGGTCATCCGCGGGAACATAAACTGCCTGTACAGATGTGATCGATCCGCGTTTGGTGGACGTGATCCGTTCCTGCATCGCTCCCATTTCTGTAGCAAGTGTCGGCTGGTATCCAACTGCTGAAGGCATCCGGCCTAACAGCGCGGAGACTTCTGAACCTGCCTGGGTGAAACGGAAAATATTATCAATGAAGAAAAGAATGTCTTTGCCGCCGCTGCTTGTGTCGCTGCTATCCCCGTCACGGAAATATTCGGCCAGGGTAAGCCCGGAAAGTGCCACGCGCGCGCGGGCTCCCGGAGGTTCATTCATCTGTCCGAAGATGAAAGTTGCCTGCGATTCCTTAAGCTTATTCATGTCCACCTTGCTCAGATCCCAGCCGCCTTTGTGCAGCGACTCGGTGAATGCATCGCCGTATTTTACAATTCCACTTTCAATCATTTCACGCAGCAGATCATTTCCTTCACGCGTGCGTTCGCCCACACCGGCGAAAACAGAATAGCCGGAATAGCCTTTTGCAATATTGTTGATGAGCTCCTGGATCAAAACGGTTTTTCCAACTCCTGCGCCGCCGAAAAGACCGATTTTTCCTCCTTTTGCATAGGGCTCGATGAGGTCGATCACTTTAATGCCGGTGTATAAGACTTCCGTAGAAGTGGAAAGATCTTCGAATCTTGGTGGCTGGCGGTGGATCGGGTAGCCGCCCGTATTTTTTACTTCGCCGATGCCGTCGATGGCTTCACCCACTACGTTAAAAAGACGCCCGCGGATCTGTTCGCCGACCGGCATCATGATCGGGGAGCCGGTGGCTGTAACCGGCATGCCGCGGGATAGTCCATCGGTGGAATCCATGGCAATGGTGCGGACTGTGTCTTCACCGACATGCTGCTGGCATTCGAGAATGACCTTCTGGCCATCTGGGCGGGTTACAAAAAGCGCATCAAGAATATTAGGAAGTGTTCCACCTGATTCGGCGAAATTAACATCGATCACGGGACCGATAATCTGGGCAATTTTTCCGGTTAGCATGTATAAGGTATCGTGTGTTCTTGAAATCCGGCGCAAAAATAGGAAGTTTAATCGGTTAAAAATGCGGCGGCGTTAATTAATTAAGAACAGAAATCCAGCTTCCCCGACTCAGAATTCGGGTACCTTGAAGGCAACACATTCGCAGGCTGCTAGGCGAATTGCAATACCTTTGCAAAAATTATGAATGTTTATTACCGGATCGACGAATTTCAGCCTGTGCGCAATGCAGTGGTGACAACCGGAACGTTTGATGGCGTCCATCTCGGGCATCAGCAGATAATCAGCCGGTTGAAGGAAACGGCCCAGCGCATTGGTGGGCAAACGGTTTTGCTCACTTTTTTTCCGCATCCGCGGATGGTCCTTTTCCCCGAGCGAAAGCAGCTTTTGCTGAATACCCTGGAGGAAAAAATAGCGTTATTGGAAAAGGCGGGGATCAACCACCTGGTTATTCAGCCCTTTACCCGCGAGTTTTCCATGCTGTCATCGCGCGATTTCATTGAAAAAATCCTTGTCCGGAAACTTGGAACGAAAATGCTGGTTATCGGTTATGACCATCACTTCGGCAAAAACCGGGAGGGCAGCTTCGAGCAGCTGGTGAAATCCGGCCCGGTTTATGGATACGGCGTGGAAGAGATTCCCGGCAAAGAAGTTGAACATGTGCGCGTCAGCTCCACCCGGATCCGGCAGGCGCTGGAAGCGGGCGATGTGGAAACAGCACAGGCTTTCCTCGGTTACCGATACCGCCTGAAGGGTACGGTGGTGAAAGGAAAACAACTGGGAAGAACCCTAGGATTTCCCACAGCAAACCTGCTGGTGGATGATCCGTATAAGATGGTACCGGCAGACGGTGTGTATGCCGTTCAGGTTTTTCGGAATGAAGCGGTGTATGGCGGAATGCTGAACATTGGAATAAGACCGACCTTAAATGGCACCGACCGCACGATCGAAGTGAACCTGTTTGATTTTGATGGTGATCTTTACGGTGAAACAATAAGGATCGAATTTGTAAAACGATTGAGAGCCGAACAGAAATTTGATAACCCGGATGAGTTGAAAGTGCAGATCGGCCGTGATCGTGAAAACGCGTTGCTCGTATTAAAAAAATGACTGAACTGAAAAAATGAAAAGTTTTATTATTCTGCTGATTTGTATAACCGGTATTTGCCTTCCGTCAACGGCTGAGGCGCAACAGGTGCGCATTCCTTTGTATGATTCGCTGACGCTTGATACGATGATTGGTCATACGGATCTTGCCGCGGCGCTGAATGAGCCGGAAAAAGTGGTAAAGCTGGTTTTGCGAAAAGAAAAGCTGAAAGAATTTCCAAAAGAAATCTGGTCTTTTCCCAACCTTCAATACCTCGATCTCAGCAAAAATCAGATCACAGAATTTCCGGATACGCTCTGGAAGCTGAAAAATCTTCAAATGCTGTTCCTCTCAAAAAACAGGATCGTGTCCTTGCCGCGCGAAATAGGGGAGCAGTCGAACCTGTTTTTGCTGAACCTCAACCAGAACGAGCTCATCAGCCTTCCGCCGCAGATCGGAAAGCTTAAAAAGCTGAAATTCCTCGATCTCTGGAGCAACAACATTTCGATTTTTCCGGAAGAGCTGAAGGAGCTGGAAGATAACCTGCTTGTGCTCGACCTGCGGGTCATCCTGATCAATCACGAGCAGCAGGACCGTATCCGCAAGTTGTTACCAAAAACAACTATTTACATGTCGCCGCCGTGTAAATGCAATGATTGAGGGTGATTTGCAACCAGGCAGGTAAGCTCCCCGATTAATTTTAAAATTTCATCGTTATCATTCCCAGGAAATTAATGCCTGCCTGCGGGTAATAATAGTTGTAACGGTAATTGGTTCCGCCGTAAATATACCCATAAGTATAACCATTGGAAACGTATTCTGTATTCGCAAGGTTATTGATAAGCAAGCCGGTTGTAATGCTTTTGAATGTTTTGTTCACTTTCCTGCTGTCCGGATAAATTGTGTAGGAAACATTCAGGTTGCTGGTAAAATACCCGTCAATCCGGCGCGATTCGCTGGAAGTGTTATCAAGGTATTGTTTCCCGACATATTTTCCCTGCAGCGCAATCCGCCATTTGTTAGAGTTGTCTTT
>DATDOQ010000290.1:0-8578 GCA_035293205.1 Bacteroidia bacterium | reverse complement strand
GGTAATCCGTGTAATCCGCGGCTAAAAAAAAGACACAAAGGGGAGCCACAAAGGTTATAAGAACTCAAAGAATCACGAAGTGAAGACACTAAATATGGGTTACGTGGTAATTCGCGAAATCCGTGTAATCCCTGCCGGCCGACGCGAGGCCCTATGCGCAGGCAGGCGGGCGTGGCTTCTTTTGACCAGCGATTTTTTTCAGCCGGACACAGCCACTCCATTTACTTTTTCAATTTATTCTTAAAAACTTCTTTAAAATGCTCCACTTTCGGTTTGATCACAAACTGACAGTAACTTTTTCCAGCATTCTGGTTATAATAATTCTGATGATATCCTTCCGCTTTATAAAAAACCGTGAGCGGACTTATTTCAGTCACCACCGGTTTGCCCCAGGTGTTTTTTTCATTCATCTGCTGCTTGTAATATTCCGCCTTTTCCCGCTGCTCTTCATTATGATAAAAAACCACAGACCGGTATTGCGTTCCGATATCATTTCCCTGGCGGTTCAGCTGGGTGGGATCATGCGATTGCCAGAAAGCGGAAAGAATTTCATCATAGCTCAGTTTCGTCGTATCGAAAACCACCTGCACCACTTCGGCATGGCCAGTACTTCCGGTACATACTTCCTCGTAAGAAGGATTTTTTACATGTCCGCCGCTGAAGCCGGAAGTGACGGAAACCACGCCATCGAGCAATTGAAATTGCGCTTCCACGCACCAGTAACATCCGGCGCCAAACGTTGCCGTATCAAGAACAGGTTGTGCTGCCATAACTGTTGAGTCTTTATGAATAGAATTTGCGGTATCAGCCGGCGTTGTGTTTTGTCCACAGGCGGAGAAAGCGCTGCCCAGGAAAACGCCATAGATCAGATGAATGAACTTTTTCATGCGCTTATTGGACGGGCATAAGAAAAGATTTACTTCTAAAAGCAATTAACATTTGTGAAAAGACCGCTTTGCAATACATTTACAGGCGCGTTTTCCGGATTGAAGATAAACTTTAAAAATCGCATAAACTCAAGCTTTTCATGAAAAAACAAACCATTCTTTTCCTGCTCCTGCTGTCCGGGATCCCAGCGACGGCGCAAAAACCAGCAGCCCCGCTCACACAGCCGAATATTCAGGTAACCGGCATGGCCGAAATGGAAATTATTCCGGATGAGGTTTACGTGAATGTTTCGATCCGTGAATTTACCAGAGACAAAAAGAAGAACACCATCGAGGACCTGGAAGGCGCATTTTTGAATTTTGTGGAAAAAACGATCGCGACCCCGCGGACAGATGTTACCATGGAATACACGGATGCGCGCATCAATGCGTTAAAACGCAGAACAAAAGATCCGTTGATTCAAAAAGTGTATGAAGTGAAATTTAAATCATACGACCAGTATTTATTGCTGGCCACCGTGGCGGATTCGCTTTACCTCAACAATGTTTACATCAAAAAATATTCGCACAGCAAAATTGAAGATTATAAAAAGCAGGTGCGCATTGCCGCTATGATCAACGCGAAAGAAAAAGCGGGTTATATGCTACAGGCTGTCAATCAAAAAACAGGCGCATTGTTACTGGTGGAAGAACCTACACGTGATGTGCTCGTCTTCGACGGACTGAACGATTATTCTGAGCGGAAAAAAGAATCTTCTCTTTTGGGACCCCGTTATTATTCCGACACACGGGTTTTTGACGATGATAATGATTTCGCCTATAATGCCGGGCCTTCCATCAGCCCGATCCAGAAAAAAATCAAGCTACGTTTCTACGTTGATGTAACCTACGCCATCGCCTGATGAGACCAGTAGGCGGTAGGTTGGTAGGCGGTAAGCGGTCTGATGGCATTCGTGCTAACCCCATTTTCCCACTTGTCCGCCAAAGCGTAGTGCAGGAGGATTATTCCCATTAACCCCATTAACCCCATTAACCCCATTAACCCCATTCTCCCATTCCCGCATTCTCACATTCTCACATTGACACACTAGCACATTCTCACATTAGTAATATGACCCTCACCCACATCATCCTCGCCTGGCTTTTTGTAATGGCCGGTTATATGCTGTGGAATAAATTCCGGGATGACCGGCTGACGGGGAAAAAGTTTTTTGATTTCGGCGAATATAATTTTCTTGTGCGGGCGGTAACGCTTTTGCTTTTAACATGGTTGGGTTTCAGCCTGATCGCGCCGGAGCCCGGTTTTAAAGATCCCGATGAGCAGATCCATTTTGCCCGGTCAACCCGGCAGCCATGGTTGGTCACCGATGCTGCATGGATAAAAATCAGGAGCGAACCTTTTAATCCCGATCATCATTTCCTCCTCGTGGATGCGCATTTTCAGCAAGAGAATTCGCCTTCCGATCCGCCGGATATCCGCAAACATAACCTCAACGGGGTGCGCATTTTTAATTATTACACGGATCTGACAGAGCGTGATGATACCCGGATGAATGATATCGGCAACTTATTCCTGGCTTATTATTACATACAGCGTGAAGGCCGCGACGAAACGAATGCATTCTTTCACATCCGCCAGGTAAAAAATGGGCGGCTGAAATACCTGAATTACGTTTATGGGCTTACGCTGTTTTATGGAATGAATCCGCATGCCGCGGAGCCTTATTTTGAATCGGAAATCGCGCTTAACGGATACAAAGAAGGCGCATGGAAAGAGCTCGCCTGGACGCATGAATTCAGCGGCAGGTTTGAAAAGCTGAAGGATCTCGCGTACGCGGATGAATCACGCGCTTCGGTTCCGGATTACCTGCGTTACAAAGTTTATTTTCTCGAAGGTGATCTGTTTTCCTATTATGGTTTGCGCTTCAACCAGCTGTTCACTACGCTTCCGTTGTGGGGTTTGCTCGGCGATGTGCTGATCCTTTTGACATGGTTGCTTTTTCTGCGCAAGCTCAGCTTTCTTTCGCCGATCCGCTGGCGGCATTTTTTTCTCGCGATCGGTATCGGCGCCTTGCTGGCAATGAGTTCGTGGCTGCTTTATGAATTTTATCATCATGTCCTGGGATTCGGTATAAACGGAGAGATTGTCAATGATCTTTTATTTTGTTTTCTCGGTATCGGGTTTATCGAAGAGCTTGTCAAGCTGATCCCTTTCCTGCTGATCCTGCGTTTTACCGGCATCATCAAAAAACCAATCGATTATTTGCTCGTCGCATCCGCGGCGGGACTAGGTTTCGCATTCTTTGAAAACCTGCTTTACATTTCGCAATACGGGCTGGAAGTGATCCACGCGCGCGCGCTCACATCGTCCGTTTCCCACATGGTTTCGGGCGGAATTGTGGCGTATGGTTTTGTACTTGCAAAATTCCGGTGGCCGGGCAGGCACTGGCTGATTCCCGCGTTTTTCCTGATCGCCGTATTCGCGCACGGGTTCTACGATTTCTGGCTGATGAATGAAAAAGTGCATTCACTTGCGATCGTCACGCTCTTCTTTTTTCTTTCTGAAATCCTGGTGTATGTTTCATTCCTCAACAACGCTTTGAACCAGTCAACCGGAAATTTACAGCCGCGCGATCTTTCATTTAATACCCAACGACTCGCGTCTTTTATTGCCGGCGCGCTTGTGCTTGTCTTTCTGATCGAATATGTAGGCGGCTGCATGATTTACGGAACTGTCATCGGCAACCAAACCTTGCTTCAATCTTTTATTTCCGGCGGATACCTGATCTTCTTTTTATCAGTCCGCCTTTCCAATATTGATATCGTTCCAGGCCAATGGGCGAAGATTGAATTTTTCACCGGCCTGCTTCCTTCAGAACTGCTCGGAAAATCGCGCAAAAAAAATTACAATTCTGTCGTTGGACTTCGCCTGCGTTTGCAACACGATCCATCCACCGGAGCGCTCTCTTTTCAATTACCCATCACCGGACTTGTAAAACGCCGGCTAACGATTCAGGGTGACAGTGGCTGGTTTGAATTCATCCCGGATCAGCCGCTCGCGATCGGTGTAACCGCATATGATGTGCTTTATTTCCGCTCAAAAGAAGAAGATGAGCTCGTGCAGCCGAATGAGCCGGTAACAGTCGGTTTGTTCGTGCGCGTAGCGGATTTTGATGATCCGCAGCGATCGAAGCTGGTATTTCTGGATTGGGTGATGGCGGGATGAGGATTTTGTTTTTCGCTATTTCAACTTTTGTGTTGGCGTCTTGCTTTTCTATTGAAACTTAACGCACCAGCAGGTCTTGCTACGGTTTTTTCTTTTTCTCTCCGCCAATATTCGTTGAAATCAACAAACTCCAGGGTGGGAACTTTGCCAATCAACAAACCAATTTCAATAAGCTTCTTCAAAGTGAAATTGAACTCGCCGTTCAGCACCTGGCTCACATAAGAATTACTTACGCCTAATTTTGCGGCAATATCTTTATGAGCCAGGTTGTTTGATTGGATGTAAGCTATTAACTGACGATAAATTTCATTTTGATATTTAGTCAAAAGATAGTTTGGTCTTTTCAGTAATTCTTCTTTGCTGAACATTCTTTTTTATTTTGTCTGCGTTTGTTTAAACATTGTGTACTCTTTGATGATTCTTTCAACCCTTTTTATGTCTTCGTCCTGGTCACCTTTCTTGCCGTCAATTATAAGTATCTGCCCGGTTTCTCTCTCATGAAAAAGGTACAAGCGAAGGTGCTTACTCTTTGCCTCAAAAGGCGCAAACCGGAGTTTATTGCTCACATGCAACTTCTTGTATTGATTTAGAGGAACCCATTTTCCGTTGGCAACATCTTCGAGAGTTGCAACCAGCTCATCCAATTCCGGAGCAAGGTTATTATCACCTCGTATTTCAGTCCAGAATTCATCTAGCATGCATCTGCCGTTTCTTAATAGTTTATTCACCCGCTGACGAGTTGTAAACTCCGGTATATGTTGAATAACAAAGTTAACCATTTTGTTTAAGTTATAACTTAATTTACAAAATATTTGTTTTCGACCGCGTCGTTTGTAGTGCCGGTATAAAATTCGTCCAGCTTCTCTGAAAACAAAATGTAAACACAGTATTTGTCATCCATCCTTAAAAAGAAAAAAGCCACCCTGCTTGACAAGATGGCTAATCAATAAAATTTGTCCAGTTAAGGACTTCCGCTCCCCCTCCTGTCGCGATAGCTATGGCGACGAACCAGGGATTCTCTCACTTCATTTGCAATTCAAAACTTCCGCTCCCCCTCCTGTCGCGATGGCTATCGCGACGAACCAGGGTACCTTTCTCTTAAACGCTGGACCATTTCAGGGTATTTTTTTAGGTTTCTTTTGTAAATAGCTGACCGCATTCGTTTGATATGTTTTTCGATTGCATACGCCTGTCGGCTGTTTAATTTGTCAATTACAAAAAACAATTCCCAGGGAATACCACGTACCGTATTCGCATCAGGCCAGCGAGCCATATTATGTTCATTTAACCGCTTGACTGCGTCGTCTGTTGTGCCGGTATAAAATTTGTCCAGCTTTTTTGAGTACAAAATGTAAACACAGTAATTGAAATCCATCCTTAAAAGAAAAAAGCCATCCTGTTTAACAAGATGGCTAATCAATAAAATTTGTCCAGTAAAGGACTTTATCTCGCTCCCCCTCCTGGACTCGAACCAGGGACCCTTTGATTAACAGTCAAATGCTCTAACCAGCTGAGCTAAGGAGGAATATAAATTAATCTGGCTAACTCCTTTTTTTCACAAACGCTTATGCCTCGGGAAAAACGGGCTGCAATATTAGCAAGTTTCATAGAATAATGCAATACATTTGCCCAAATCTTAACCATTTCTATTTACGCTATGAGCCTTCTTGTCGTTGGTACTGTTGCTTTTGATGCGATTGAAACCCCATTCGGAAAAACAGATAAAATCATCGGCGGCGCTGCTACGTACATCTCACTCGCCGCTTCTTATTTCACCAAAAATGTGGACGTTGTCTCTGTCATCGGAAGCGATTTTCCGCAGGAGGCGATTGATATGTTGAAGAATCATGGCGTTAGGCTGGATGGCCTGGAGATCCGCGCAGGGCAAAAGTCCTTCTTCTGGTCTGGCCGTTATAACAACGATATGAACAGCCGCGAAACGCTGGTAACAGAGTTGAATGTGCTTGCTGATTTTGACCCGGTGGTGCCTGAGCACGCCAGAAATTGCGACTTTCTCATGCTCGGCAATCTTATGCCTGCGGTTCAGCAAAAGGTGCTGAGCCAGCTCAAAAAGCGTCCCAAACTGATCGTTCTCGACACCATGAATTTTTGGATGGATAGCGCGTTGGATGAACTGCTGAGAACCATAGCGCAGGTGGATGTGCTTACCATCAACGATTCGGAGGCGCGTCAGCTTTCCGGAGAATTTTCCCTGGTCAAGGCAGCCGCGAAAATTCTCGCGATGGGACCAAAAGTGCTCATCATCAAAAAAGGCGAACACGGAGCTTTGCTGTTTAACCGGGAACAGGTTTTTTTCGCACCTGCGCTGCCATTGGAAGATGTTTTCGATCCGACCGGGGCTGGCGACAGCTTTGCAGGTGGATTTATAGGTTATCTCGCCGAAACAAAAGATGTTTCATTCGACAATATGAAACGAGCGATCATTTTTGGTTCTGCAATGGCTTCCTTTACCGTTGAAAAATTCGGAGTCGAAAGGCTTGTTGGCCTTACCCAGGAAGAAGTGGATGAGCGCGTACAGGAATTTATAGACCTGGTACAGTTCGACATTTCGCTTGTTTAGATTCCGGAACAGGGGACATCATTTACATGAATTGGTCGTTAACTTCCTATTTCGGTGCGGATGACATGGCTAAGCTGCAAAAAGATATTGATCACAAATAAACTTCAGGCTATCGCCTGATATCCTGGCCTACACCCCCTCAAAATACCGCCGCACCGCCCGCGGCAACGCATCAACCATCATCGCTTTCTCTGGACGGTTGGGGTCGTAAATGATCCGCTCCTTTGCTTCATCTTCCAGCAATCCGGGCTTATGCGTTTTTGTAATTCCGGTATATGTCGCCCCGTTTGCTTCAAACTGGAAGCTGAATTTGTAAACGCGATTGTTATTAATTTTCATGTTCGTTCTCTCTTTCCCGGTTATTTTCCCGAAAACAAGCCAGCCGTTTTGCAGGAGCCGGATTCGCTTTTTACCCCGCAGGTAAGCGAAAATTAATTGCACAATACCGATCAGCGGAAATAGAACTACAAGCAGGGACCATTTTCCAAATGCTGACATGCGCATTCCGCGGATGCGCGATTTTTCCGGCTGTTCTGGCAAATATTCAACTGGCGCCATATCGCCGGCATTATAACCTTGGGTGCCAGGGGCGTAGGAAATTCCTTCAAAATTTTTTCCGCCGGTAGTAGCGTACCGGAAATGAAAGCTGAAAATCCTTCTTTTATTTTCTAAACTGCCAGTTGGTTGCACTTTGGTTATAATTCCCTGTGCAATGGGTTCATTGCCCTCGAATTTAAAAGCCGCCATGTCAAAATCCCAAACAAAAACAACAAAGAGAATAATCCCCACAAATAAGGAGATAACTCCGCTCAGCAGAAATGGATTCGCGAGCAACACGGCCGCCTTTACTTTCCCTGGCAACGTGCGCGGGACATCAAAATTGGAAGAACCTCGCATTGGAATTTGTTTTTTTGAATTTGCTATTTTTTTAGGTCGGCGTTTTGCAATAGGTTATCTTATATGGCAACATCGCGTATGTTCCGCTGTAGATTTAACCACGGAGGGCAAAACGAGGTATGCACGGGGGTACACGGAGGAAATTATTATTTTATTATTTGGACACCAAAGATTTCGGTGCTACAATTTGCGATTTGCCTTATTGATCATTGCTCATTGTCCCATTGCTCATTTATCCGCCGAACCTTTAGCGTGGGCACGTTGCCCCCAATTGCCCATTGCAAACTTCCCATTGCCTGATTGTTTATTTTCCCACTTGTCCGCCGAAGTCCGGAGCGAATCCTGACCTTGTCGAAGGGCTGCCGAAGGACGTAGGTGGATTCTTCTCATTTTCCCACTTGTCCGCCGAAGCTTCAGCGAAGGTGGATTTTCCCATTAGTTCTTCATCCGCTCCAACTTACCCACATCCAGCAAGGTGATCAAACTTCCTTTGATGGTAATCAGCTTTTCGTCCTTGAAATCGGATAATGTCCTGATAACCGTTTCCTGCGCGGTACCGGCAAGGTTGGCAAGGTCCTCGCGCGAAATAGCCATGCTGAACTGATCGGTTTTCTGAGCGGCGTAACGACTGCGTAGATGCAATAATGCCTCCGCCACCCGCTTGCGCACGGAATTGTATGCCAGCCGCAACAGGCGTTCTTCTTTTTCTTTGACTTCATTCGACAACATGCGGATAAAAGCGGAGGCCACATCGTGCCGGTTGTAAAGCAGCGAAAAGAAATCTTCTTTCGGAATAAAATATATTTCAGCATCTTCAAGCGCGACTGCCGAGTCCGTGTAGGCCTTTTCCTCGAGCAAAGCGCCATAGCCAAAAAATTCGCCCGCGTTCAGCAGAGCCGTAATGAATTCCTTGCCGTCAGGGTTGACCTTGCTTGTTTTTACTTTTCCCTTATTCAGGAAATATACCCCGGCCGGATTCGTGTCTTC
>DATDOQ010000289.1:0-11302 GCA_035293205.1 Bacteroidia bacterium | reverse complement strand
TTCCAGCATACAGGCATACTGGATATTTACACCCGCGCCAAACTGGATGCCGGATAACCGGAATGTAAGCTGGTTTTCGTCGTAAGCGAGCGATGGCTCAAACGGCAATCCGCTTTGCTGAATGCTATCGGTATATTTTCTCCAATTGGTTTCCTGGTTGAAAAGTAGCACGGATTTGATCTCAACATTCGGAGGGGCAAGCCGCACACGTTCACCGGAAGGCGTATAAATAATCACACCGTCAATCGAACCAAGCCAAAGCTGGCCGTTATCAGAGAGATGCAAAACACCCGGATTCAGATTGTGTGTTCCAATTCCGTCACGATACCAGTAGTGCCGGATCTGTCGCGATTCACCGTTGAAAATGATCCGATCCACGCCAAGCATGGTGGTCACAAACATTGTTTCTCCCGAACGAATGATCCCGCGCGTGAAATCTGAACCTAGTCCCTGAACTTTTTTATCAAGCACCCTGAACTCTTTTAATTTGCGGTCGTAACGCCAGATCCCGTTCCGCTGCGTGGCGAAATAAACATATTCTTCGTCCGACTGAATGCCATAGACGGGCAGCGCGGGCGGCAATTTATTTTTGGTTACCGGGCGAACTGCATTATCGTTTTCCATACGAAAAACACCTTTCTCTGAACCCAGCCAGAGCACGCCGTCATCGTCCATATGCATGGAGCGGATGGGATTATTTAAAAAAAGATTTCCCGTATTGATGGCTTCAATTTGCGTTCCGCTAAAACTGAATAGACCATTAGCCAGTGTTCCGATCCAAAGCGTATTGTCCTTGTCCCAAAGCAAAACGGATATCTCACCTGGATCCTGACCAGAATTCGCCGTGTAAATAAAAACTTCACCTTCACTGATCACATTGATCTCGCCGCTGATGGTGCCGGCAAAAATCTTTTTCCCGCCAGCGGCTACAGCGCTGAAATTGCTGGAGCTTAATCCATCCGCTTCCGTCCAGTTTCTAATGCCGAGCCCATCATAACAGGTGAGTCCGCCGGAGGTTGCAAACCACAAATAACCCAGGCTGTCCTGGGCAATGCCGCGCACATTATTGGATGGCAATCCATCCTTCACCGTCAAAGAGGTGAACTGGCTCCCACTGAAAAAGATCAATCCTTCATTGTTCGTTCCAAACCACGTGTTTCCATGACGGTCAGAATGGACTGTGCTGATCATATCACTCGCAAGCCCGTTCGCGTGGTTATAGCTTCTGAAATTTGAGTGGGAATAATGCAGCACACCGGATCCATGTGTGCCAAGCCAGATATCGCCGAACATATCTTTATGCAGGCACGAAATAAAATCGCTCGAATTTTTTACCGGGATCGCGAATTTTTCAACAGTATTTCCATTGAAGACTAACAATCCCTGACCTGCAGTTGCGATCCAGATATTTCCGGCATCCGCCTCTGTGATTCCGCGCACCTTGCTGTAAGCAAGCTTTTCCTGGTCGTTGAAGGGTACATTGGTGTAGCTGCCGGCATCATATTCGAGCCTGAAAACTCCGTTGCGTTCTGTTCCAATCCACACATTATTTTTCGTATCGCAATAACCGGAAGTCACAGCTAACCGGTCAAGCGGCGTGGAGGTTACAATGCGAATGAATCTCCCGTCATTAAATTCAAACAACCCATGATCGGTAGCCGCCAACACCGCCATATCCGGTCCATAAAAAAATGCGTTTACTGTATTTATTCCATCCTTTGCTTTAAAAGGAAAAAGTTTGAATTCTCCTTTGGCAAACTGAACGATCCCGCTGTCCGTGGCGATGAGCACCGCCGTGTGGCTTTCCGTTATTGCGGTGACATCGGTGCCGGGCAACCCGGATTCCGGACCGAATGTTTCAAATTCCTGCCCGTCAAAACGGCTGACCCCTGCATCGGTCCCGATCCACATGAAACCATAGGAATCCTGGAAAATACAGCGCACCTTCGATTGCGGAAGTCCGTCGCTTACAGTGTATTGCAGAAAATTATATTGCTGGGCAGCTGAACCGGCGGGAAAACATACCGCGGTCATCACCCAACAAAATACAGCTAAATTGTTCCGGCAGAACTGGAAGAACATATGTGTTTAAAGATACGAATTACCGCGCCCAAAGAAGTCTCAAATGGCCGGTTATTGTTTTCTGAAGCAGACTGGTTTTCCCGGCTGGACAGGCATCTTTCGTCTTACGTGTCGGCTGCGCAGAAGGTTTTATAATCCGCGAGGCTCCGGCGGATCACTTCATGGGCTTCTTCCCGGCCATAAACGGAGGCAATGCTTACTGTTTGCTTCTGCTCGCCGGGTATTGCCTTGTATGTCAGGAAATAATGCCGCAGGCGATTCACTAATTTTTCGGGAAGTTCGCTCACATCGGTAAATTCACCGTAAGCAGGATCGTCTTTCAAAACAGCAATTAATTTATCATCCGCCTCCTGCTTGTCGATCATGCGCAGCCCACCGATGGGGATAGCCTGGAGCAGAATGTTGCCATGCGTGATCGTACGTTCGCTGAGCACGCAAATATCCAGCGGATCACCATCCCCTGCCCTGACTTTTTCGCCCGATTGACGCGCGCAATATTCGGCAATGGAATCACCGCAATACGTTTGCGGAATAAATCCGTACAGCACAGGGGGAACATTCGAAAAAAGCTGCGGGCGGTCAATTTTCAGGAAACCGGTTTCTTTGTCAATTTCGTATTTCACTGTATCGCCCGGAACGATTTCGATAAACGCGGTTACGATTTGCGGTACATGTTCGCCGGGAGAAATCCCGTGCCATGGATGCGCCTTATGCGAGGAATATTTTTTCTTATCGATCATTTTTAAAAACTTTTTTCACGATAAAATAAAGCAGGACGATCACCACCAGTCCTGCGGCGAGATACCCGAGCATCTGCACGCGATCCGGAAGGATCAACTCGTGGTGCTGTTGGTCACGGACTTTTTTTTCATGGAGTAGCTGCACCCCGTAATTTTTTTTTAGGAATGCAATCGTTGAATCGTAGCTCATTCCCTGCTGCTGCGCAAAATGATCCTGCTCACCCGCGACGGGCTTTTTACGGCTCAGACTGCAAAATTTCACGCTGCCCTCACCGTAACGGATATATTCAGCATAAATGATCCATTCTTCGCCCGGCGCAAAGCTCATCTGGCAATCACTCGAACAATCAAATTCAAGGGTGGTTTCCGGGTAACTTTTTCCTTTGAAAAGTGTAATAACTGAAAAAATCACTTTCGCTGTTTCATCACAGCCGGAAACGGATACGACTTTACCCTGAAAAATCACATCGTACCGGTCCAGGGACTTTATAGTAACAGAATCAGTCGGACAATCACAGGCAGCAATGCCCTTCAAAGTAAAAAGCACGGATAAAACCAGGGAGGAGAACCTGCTCATTGCACTGAGGTGAAATCAAAATCGCGAATAAATTTTTCCCCGGCGGCAATGTCCGGGTACATTTCACGATCCTTTTCGAGGAATGAAACTTTTTGACGGAAACTTTCATGCACACGCGCGATCGCCGGTGAAGTCCCGGATTTTTCTTCTTTCAACCGGAAATCGAGCGCCTGCGCGGCGGTCAGGATCTCGATGCCCAGCACACGTTCCACATTCCGCACCACTCTTGCGCATTTGGTGGCCGCGTTCGCGCCCATACTCACATGATCTTCCTGGCCGTTTGAAGAAATGATGGAATCGACAGATGCAGGCGTGCACAATTGTTTATTCTGACTGACAATGGATGCGGCAGTGTATTGCGGAATCATAAACCCCGAATTAAGTCCGGCATCTTTCACAAGCATGGGCGGAAGTCCGCGCTTCCCGGCGATTAGTAGATACGTTCTCCTTTCTGAAATGCTGGCAAGTTCTGAGAGCGCGATTGCGAGGAAATCGAGTGACAGCGCCAATGGCTGCCCATGAAAATTTCCCCCGGAAAGAATTTCGCCTTCTTCAGGAAATAAAGTCGGGTTGTCCGTTACAGAATTGATTTCCGTCAGCACAATTTTTTCCACGTATGCGACCACATCGCGCGAAGCGCCATGCACCTGCGGCATGCAGCGGAATGAATACGGGTCCTGCACATCGTGCTTTTCCGCGCGCGGCTTTTTTGCAATCGAACTTTCAGCGAGCAGTCCGCGGATCCTGCCGGCGGAAGCAATTTGTCCGGGATGCGGACGGATCGCGTGCAAACGGGGATCAAATGGTTCGGCCAATCCATCAAACGCGTCGAGTGACAATGCGCCTGTAACATCAGCAGCCTCAAGAATGTTTTTTGAACGGAGCAGGCACCACACACCCCATGCGCTCATGAACTGCGTGCCATTCAGAATAGCAAGTCCTTCCTTGGCCAAAAGTTTAACCGGTTTCAAACCATTTTCGGCAAGAACTTCCGCTGCGGGGCGGATCGTTCCGTTAAAATTCACTTCACCTTTTCCCAGCAGCGGCAGCGCCAGGTGCGCCAGCGGGGCGAGATCACCGGATGCTCCAAGAGATCCCTGTTCATAAATTACCGGCAAAATATTGTTGTTCCATAATGCAACCAGCAATAGCACAGTTGCCGGCTGAACGCCAGAATTTCCACGAATGAGTCCCTGGATTTTAAGGAGCAGCATGAGACGGACAATTTCCACGGGAACCGCATCACCTGTGCCGCATGCATGCGACATGATCAGGTTGGTCTGCAGCTGCCCGAGCTGTTCAGCGGAGATCCGTTTGTTTTTTAAATCACCAAACCCCGTGTTCACCCCATAGATCGGTCCGGCGGTATTGGCGGTAATTTCCTGGAGCCGCTTGAACGAAAAATCCACGCGCTTTTCCGCTTCAGCAGACAGTTTCAGCTGCGGCAAATCGCGCAGAAGCCCTGAAATTATTTCCAGCGTAAGCGGTTTTGTCGGACAAACTTCGTGGTAGGCCATTTTTTTAAAACCACGGAGGCACAGCGGCACGGAAAGTTACTTCTCCGTGTCTCTGTGACTCCGTGGTTATTTTAATTTTTGTATTAAATCATTCAACGTTAATTTCTCCGTGCTCCACTTCCCTTCATTCTTATACTTCAGCATGATTAATTTATCTGCATCGTAATTGTCCTCCACGGTGGCCTGGAACGGAATTTTTTTCGCGTCCACATATTTTGCCTGCTTCTCCCATTTTGCAGCGTCCGGGTAAATTTCCGCTGCTATGCCCGCTGCCCTGACCTTTTTCAAAAGCTGCAAAGAAAAACTTTCGCTTTTTCCTCCTTTGTTGATGAACAACAATCGCGTTCCCGCTGTAACGTATTCCGGAAACAGGTTCAGCTCTTCGAGCACATCATAAATGCGATCGGCTCCGAATGAAATGCCGACGCCGGATACGCCGGGCAAGCCGAATACGCCGGTCAGGTCGTCGTAACGGCCGCCGCCTAAAAGACTAGTACCAAAAGTTGAAATACATCTGGCTGGGTCGATTTTGACTTCGAATATTGCACCGGTATAGTAATTCAACCCTCGTGCTAAGAGAAAATCGCGCTCCAGTTTCGCCGTATGTAGTTCTAATTTAGGAATAGAATCATTGGTCTTTTCATCTATTGGAGTAAAATTATTATAAACTTGATTTAGCTCTTGTAAACCACAACGTCCAATAGCGGATTTTTTAAATGTGTGATAACTGCTTACATCAACAGTTCCTATACTTGATGCTAAAGATGGAATGTTATATGCGAATTTTTTATCTAGAAAATCAAACAACTCTTCAATTTTGTCTTGTCCCAAGCCTTTCTGCATCAATTCCTTTGCAACACCATCTGAGCCAATTTTATCAAGTTTGTCTATCGCAATAATAACACTTGTGTTCAGTGAGGAATCAATATTTAATTCCTCAATAATACCTGTAAGAATTTTACGGTTATTTATTTTAATAATTACGGGAATATTAAGCAATGTAAACACCTCATCCACCAGCTGCACTAGCTCCACTTCATTGATCAATGATTCACTTCCGATCACATCCGCGTCGCACTGGTAAAATTCGCGGTAACGTCCTTTCTGCGGGCGATCGGCGCGCCAAACAGGCTGGATCTGGTAACGTTTGAACGGGAATGTAATTTCGTTTTGATGTTGCACCACATACCGCGCGAAAGGAACAGTGAGATCATACCTCAGCGCTTTTTCAGCAATTGCGTTCGCGACTTTCTGCGAGCTCAGCCCGATATCGACCCAACGCAGCAATAAATTGGTAATGCTTTCAAATTCCTGCATCACTGCTTCGCGGCTATTCAGGGTAGACGTGCTCAGCTTTTCCAGCTTTTCGCGTGTGGCCTGCAGCTCTTTTGACAGCGGAATTTTTTCAATGAAGTTGCCCGAATCAAGAATGCGGAAAATCAGGCGGTCGCCTTCTTCGCCGTATTTGCCCATCAATGTTTCCGTAAGCTCCATTGATGGGGTTTCGATCGGCTGGTAACCATACTTTTTGAATACGGAACGGATCGTGTCGAAAATATAATTCCGCCGCACCATTTCCCCGGGGGAAAAATCGCGCGTGCCTTTCGGTACCTGAGGTTTTTGAAACGCCATGAATGCGTACGAAGGTAATAATTCGGTAATCGCTTTAGGAAATTGTCGGGAACAACAAGGGCACGGATTTCAAAAACGCGAATTCCGTGCCCCAGGATGAATGGAAACCTTTTATCCTTTCTTAAACGCAGTCAGCTCCGAGTAGTTCATCATCTTGTCGTTTTTATGCGTTTCCATCCGAACCGCTCCAACCTTGAAGCTGAACCATTCGATGGACTGCATGGGTTTCATTGCAGGCACATTCATTGGGCCTATCTGCATGGCCATGGAATTCGTTGAAGTGATTTTGAAACAATCGTAGGTGCCGGCGGGGGTTGTCCTCGATTCTCGTGCTACCACTTTCCGGTCGACAACTTTGTAAGTCATTGTCATTCCTTCGGTCCCATCGGTAATGGCTCGCATAATCATGACTACGTCCGGCAGTGACTGGCCCGCTGACATCGTAGCCGGGTAATCCACCATGTTTCCTTCGAATTTGTATTCAGTGCCTTTGGTTTCTTTTCTGTTTTCGGCTGGTATCATTCCGCTAATATCGATCATGATCTTGCCGTCTTCACAGGTCATAATGACCGTTCCGCGACTTTCTTCTTTTCCCTTCGGGTTATTCGTAACCGATTCCATTTCAACGGTGGTTTTGGTCGCACCCGCATCCACTTTCTTCACAGTGGAAGTTGAGCTGGACTGAATTTTACCATTATCATCGTACGATGTCATGGTCGTAACGGTGCCGACCGTGAAATCCCAGTTGCTGCAGGCTGTGTCGGCCACGAAAGAAGCGCCGAAAATGCCAGCGGCGGCGAGGGAAAAAATCATAATTCGTTTCATATAGAGTGGTTTTTTGGTTGGTTAGTTGAATGGTTAGTTGGCTGCGTAGTGACGGAGTTGTTTTTTTATCCAAAAAAGCTAAACGGTGAGTTTTTTATAACGGAATCGTTTCGGCTCGGTTTCTCCCAGCCGTTTTTTCTTGTTCTCTTCGTATTCGGAGAAACTTCCTTCGTAAAAATACACGCTGGAATTTCCTTCGAAGGCAAGAATGTGTGTGCAAACGCGGTCGAGAAACCAGCGGTCGTGTGAAATGATCACCGCGCAGCCCGCAAAATTATCCAGCGCTTCTTCAAGCGCGCGCATCGTGTTTACATCAATGTCGTTGGTCGGCTCGTCCAGCAGCAGCACGTTTGATCCGCCACGCAGGGTAAGCGCAAGGTGCAAACGGTTTCGTTCACCGCCAGAGAGCACTTTCACTTTTTTCCCCTGGTCCTGCCCGTTAAAGTTGAATTTCGAAACATAAGCGCGCGAATTGAATTTATGTCCGGCAAGCTCAACATATTCCGTTCCGCCGGTGATGGCTTCAAAAACCGTGTGTTCCGGATTTATTTTCGCGTGCGCCTGGTCAACATAAGCGACATTTACAGTCGGACCAACTTTGAATTCACCGCCGTCCGGCTTTTCTTCACCCATGATGAGGCGAAAAAGTGTGGTTTTTCCCGCGCCGTTCGGACCGATGATCCCTACGATGCCGGCAGGCGGTAATTTGAAATTCAGATTTTCATACAGCACTTTATCGCCGAAGGCTTTGCTCACATTCACCGCTTCAATTACTTCATTGCCCAGCCTCGAACCGTTTGGAATAAAAAGTTCGAGCTTTTCTTCCTTCGATTTCACATCCTCGCCCAACATTTTTTCGTAGTTCGCGAGGCGGGCTTTGGATTTCGACTGGCGGCCTTTCGGACCTTTCCGCACCCATTCCAGCTCTCGTTCGAGTGTTTTCCTGCGTTTACTTTCCGTTTTTTCTTCCTGCGCCAGGCGTTTCGATTTCTGCTCGAGCCATTCGGTGTAATTTCCTTTCCATGGAATTCCTTCGCCGCGGTCCAGCTCTAAAATCCAGCCGGCTACATTATCGAGAAAATAACGATCGTGTGTAACGGCGATGATCGTTCCGGGATAATTCTGTAAATGCTGTTCCAGCCATTGCACCGATTCCGCATCAAGGTGGTTGGTTGGCTCGTCGAGCAAAAGAATATCCGGTTGTTGCAGCAGCAAACGGCAGAGGGCGACCCGGCGGCGTTCACCACCCGAACAGACGCTGATGGGCGTATCGCCTTCCGGACACTGGAGCGCATCCATCGCGCGTTCCAGCCGGCTTTCAATATTCCACGCATCGAGCTGGTCAATTTTTTCCTGCAACGCCGCCTGCCTTGTCATCAGCTTGTCCATATCGGCATCGGGATCAGAAAATTTTTCATTCACTTCCTCAAATTCTTTCAGCACATTCATGATCGGCTGCACGCCTTCCTTGACAATGTCCATGACGGTTTTTGATTCATCCAGCTTCGGTTCCTGCTCGAGGAAACCAACCGAATAACCCGGCGAAAAATGCACTTCACCGATATAATCTTTGTCAAGCCCGGCAATGATCCGGAGCAGGGATGATTTGCCCGACCCATTCAGACCAATCACACCGATTTTGGCACCGTAATAAAATGAGAGGTAAATGTCCTTCAACACCTGCTTTTTAGGCGGGTAGATCTTGGAAACATTTACCATGGAAAATATGATCTGGCGGCCTTCTGACATAGGGAGAGTTTAATTGGGAGACAAAGTTAGCAAAAGCTATGATGCCGGAAAGGGACGATAAAAACGCAAATCCAAGTGGAAAATTGAAATCCGGTGAATCAGTTTTGAACTATAAACTTGCCGGATGCTTTCTGAATTGAATTTACCTGAAATGGAATAATAAAACATGCAGGAAATATATCTGTTAAAATTACCAACGGGTTACCAATTCTAAACTGTAACAGGTAGTTACAACAATCAATAGAAATAATAAATATTTATTCATTAGAGGATGATTTTTATTCGGCTTTAAGTAGCTGCAATTTCCGCTCTTTTCTTAAATCAGTAACTTTTATATTAATAAAAACAATCACATTTTCTGAGCCTGTAGGAATTAAACTTATGTCCTCCCAATCATCATCAACATACTCAGCGATTTTATGCATTTCCTCATTTTTGCCGACAGTGTAAGAATAAACACCAATCTTAAATTGTGTGCGGATCATTTCATCAATATTCTTCAAAAAAACATGAATCATTTTAGACGAATTATCGATTGCAATAACAGGACGCATATTCTCCAAATCCTTAGTAAATCGACTAATTATTCTTACCAATGTTGTATGCATATCAATGGCTATTGCAGTTAGCGTTATATTCTTAAGGTAAGCTGGAAACGTAAAAACCGCAGATTCACACTTCCCAGTCTTTTCCTCATATTCAATCACGACGATACCAGCAACCTGCAAGCCCCGGTCTCCCATTGTTCCTTGACCAGGCGCGAATGGGCATACATAACATAAAGTTGCAATTGCCTTAATATTTCCATTTCCTCCGCTTATAAAGTGGTCCGCCAACAGCAACTGATCATCACCCCATTTTTTAGGAATAACGCCTTCCGGAATTTCGGGAAAGGGTTTTGTAATGGATTTCTGCCTGCCATTTTCATCAACCGATATCAGAAAATACCCATCGTATTTATACTTTTCCTTTTTTTCGGTTTGAAAATTTCCGAATACATATAACCGGTGAGATAGGGAGTCGTAAGTAGAACCTGAAACCGTTGGTATTGCTCCGTTTTCAAAAGTTATTGGTATTGGAATCCCCTGGATAATTTCACCAGTATTATAATCCATACGATAATAAACATACCGGGAAATGCCATCTCCCGAGTAAGCTACATATAGTATCAATTCCTGGATGGAAAGAAACTCAAAACGATATCCAATAATATTATCAACTGGGATTACCTTCGACCATTTAACCTCAAAAGCTACAGGGTTCCCTTCATCCGCTGCCCAGGTTAAACGGTGCAGAGTCGTTCTCACTTTTTTATCTTTTTGATAAAACCCAAAAGGACTTGGCATTAAATCTTCAGCAAATTTCAGAAACAACATCCCATCCTCCGTATATCTATCAGCAGGAATAAGACCATTATTAAGGAAAAAAGACGTTCTAATGTAAAAATCTGCCATCTCAAACTTTTCATTATTATTATCCGATCGCGCAATACTGGCTTTTTGTTGTTCCGTTGAAAGCTTTGTGGAATACAGGAGGTTTAAAAAAATATCATACACATTATAGTTAAGTCCATTCTTACGATTTCCGGAGTAAACCACGAGTCTTGTGCCATAAATTCTATAGCCTGGGCCATAAATTGAATGTGTTACCTCAATCGAAATTGTTTTAGTAACCCTTAAACTTTGATCATATTGCTTGATTATTGCCTGATCCTTGGTTTTATCAATGATTAAACTAATAAAGCCATTTCCGAAAGGAGTAAATGTGGATCGGTCAGGCAAAACAATTTCCTGGGAATAAAATGTGGCGGTTGATATAACAATGAGAAGAAAAATAAAAATACTTTTCATAGAATGTTTTGTTAAAAGTGGTTGCCAGCGAATATATAAAAATTTAAACACTTCTCGGTCTTGTTATTCGAATAAAAATCTCACAACAACTCTAATCTACAACATTTTCCAGAATCATCTAAAATGTTGTTTTATAAAGTAACGAAAACCTCTAATAGTTATCTTTTTGGACATGCAGGGCGCTCTAAAATCTGTCAGATGCGACTGCGCCTTTGCGTAGCCGCTTCGGCGGAGCAAGGGGCGGCAAGCCACGAAAAACCGGAGTTTACCCGACGTAAATGAGGATTTTGAGCGGCGCAGCCAACGAAGCAGATGGCAGGTTTTTAGAGA
>DATDOQ010000288.1:0-10647 GCA_035293205.1 Bacteroidia bacterium | reverse complement strand
AATCGCTCCGGTGGATTTGAATTCATCACTGCGGCTTAGAATAAGGCGGTCAACTTTTTCATAATCAAATTCACGGGGATCCGACCAATCGTTCAGAAAGGTGATCAAAAGTGTGATCCAAAGCAAAATCCGGATCATAAATGTTTGGTTGAGTTTTTATAACGTGATAGCGGTTAAAAGTGACACCTGGCGGCAAGGTGCGTAAGCATCTCATGGGAATTATGAATTCCCGTCGGAAATATATCAACTCAAAAAATTCTAAGGCGAAAGATCTAGTACCCCAACGTTTTGATCATCGACTTGTAGCTCTGTTCCTTCGCGAAAAGACGCGTAACAATTTCACCATCTTCGTCGCGATCGATGATCACGTGTTTCGGAGCAGGGATCAGGCAATGCTGGATGCCGCCATATCCCCCTAGCGATTCCTGGTAAGCGCCCGTGTGAAAAAAGCCAATGTAGAGCGGTTCTTTTGTTCCGGGAGTAATTTTCGGGAGATAAACATTGTTGGCATGCGCTTCCGTATTGTAATAATCCATGCTGTCGCAGGTAAGTCCGCCGAGGTTGACCGGCTGGTATTCTTTATCCCAGTGATTGATGGCAAGCAGGATGAACCGCTGGTTGATTCCCCAGGTATCCGGCAGCGTGGTTATAAAAGAGCTGTCGATCATATACCATAGCTCACGGTCATTCTGTAGCTTGAGATCGATAACGGAATAAAGTGCCGCGCCACTTTCGCTGACAGTGAACGAACCGAATTCTGTGAAAATATCCGGTTCCTGGATTTCATTGTTATCACAGAAATTTTTGATCTGGCTGATGATCTCTTCAATCATGTACTCGTAATCGTATTCGAAGCCAAGCGATGTTTTAATCGGAAGGCCGCCGCCGATATTGAGCGAATCAAGGGTAGGGCAGATGCGTTTCAGCTCCAGGTAAACTTTCAGGCATTTCGCCAGCTCGGTCCAGTAATAAATGGTGTCTTTGATCCCGGTATTAATAAAGAAGTGGAGCATTTTCAGCTCGAACTTCGGATTCGTCTCGATCTTTTCCTTGTAGTATTGAACAATTTCGCTGTGCCGGATGCCCAGCCTGGATGTGTAAAACTGGAAGTTTGGCTCTTCCTCGGATGCGATCCGGATCCCAAGCTTCAACTTGGGCGCTTTGCAATAACGCGTATAATAATCGATCTCAGTTTTATGGTCAATAACAGGGATAACATTAAAACCTTCATTTGCCAGCTCCGTCACCAGGTTCTGGTACTGGCGCCGTTTATAACCGTTGCAGACGAGCACGTGGTCTTTGTTTACAATCCCTTTTTTTATAAGTTCACGGATGATGTAAATATCATAGGTTGAGGATGTTTCGAGGTGCGTATCGTCTTTTAACACCTCCTCCAGAACAAAGGAAAAATGGGAGCTTTTCGTGCAATAACAGTAGGTATAGCTACCTTTGTAGTCTACCTTGGCCATTGCCACGTGGAATAACCTCTTTGCTTTCTGGATCTGATCGCTGATTTTCGGTAAATAAGTGATCTTTAGAGGGGTTCCGTACTTTTTGATAATGCCCATTAAAGGTATATCATTGAAGTACAATTCATTATCAGAAACCGAAAAACCTTCCTGCGGAAAGTTGAAGGTTTGCTCGATGAGCTTCTGATAAGAATTCTGAGTGGCTTTGGTGGTGGTCATTGCAAGCGGATAAGTTACATCAGTGTGTTAACAGCAAATGTAAGTTACCCGGATTAATAAAGTGTCATGTTTTGAACTGAATTTATGTCCAACCGGAAGATAAAATTCATAGAAGTCAAGTCTGAGATTGGGGCCGGAACCCGCGGCGCCAGCCTGGGCGTGGATGCCATCAAGATCGCAGCGCTTGATTATGGCTCTGATATGTTCAGGAAATATGAAACTCTGGAGATTAAGAATGAAAATCAGTTGCTTTTTGAACCTGCAGGCAGCCCATATGCCAAGCGCCTCAAAGGAACCATTGCCTTATGTGAACGCATCAGTCAGGAAGTAGCCAAAACCTTGCGGTCAAATGGGTTTCCCATACTGCTGGCCGGTGATCACAGTTCAGCTGTGGGAACGATCGCGGGCATTAAAATGGCCCACCCAAAGACAAGGCTCGGCGTGATCTGGATTGATGCGCATGCCGATCTTCATTCTCCGTGGACCACACCTTCAGGTAACATGCACGGAATGCCCCTTGCGGCAATGCTGGGGGAAGATAACATCCCGAATAAGATGAATAAGCCGGATAAAGACACCATCGAGCTATGGAAAAAATTGAAGGAACTTGGTGGATTTTCACCCAAATTTACCTACAGGGATCTCGTTTATATAGGTGTCCGTGATGTAGAACCGGAAGAGTCGGCGCTTCTTAAAAAGAACAACGCGAAGATCTTTACAACGGCTGAGGTAAAGCGGCACGGCGTCGAACGGATTGCGCGGGATACCTTATCCTACCTGAACCATTGTAACCTGATCTATATCTCATTTGATGTGGACAGCATGGACTCTTCCATTTCCAAAGGCACCGGTACACCTGTGCGTAACGGGATAACAGAAAAGGAAGCCGGTTCGTTGCTCGTGCGCCTGATCCAGAACGAAAAGGTTTGCTGCTTTGAGGTCAGCGAAGTAAACCCGACGCTCGATAAAGAAAACCTGATGGCTGAGAACACTTTCGAAATACTGACCAAAGTAGTAGCGCAGCTTTCCTCCTGATTATCCCTTCAGGGAATTCCATTAACATTGCGTCTCCTAATAAATTTCAACTTACGAAAGAATCAAAAATGCAGAGCCTGGATTCCCTTTTGGCGCCGCACATTGCTGGTGTGGTAGAAACCGTTTTTGGAAAAAAAGCAGATCCCGGCACAATTAATCTTCAGCGCACCAATCCGCAATTCGAAGGCGATGTTACACTGGTGGTTTTCCCTTTTGTAAAGCTGGCAAGTAAAAGTCCTGAGCAAACCGGGCAGCTCATTGGCGAATATCTCGAAAGCAATGTAAAAGAGGTGCTGAGCTTCAACGTGGTAAAAGGATTTCTCAACCTTGTTATTGCCCCGGAATTCTGGCTAAAACAATTCATTCAGATTGCAAATGATGAGCAATTCGGCAGAAAGAAAGTGACCGCTGCGAGTCCATTTGTTATTGTAGAATACAGCTCACCCAACACGAACAAGCCGCTTCACCTCGGGCATGTCCGGAATAATCTGATCGGTTATTCCATCAGCGAAATACTGAAGGCGGATGGCAACCGTGTTCTGAAAGCAAATCTTATCAATGACCGGGGAATTCATATATGCAAGAGCATGCTCGCCTGGCAGAAATGGGGCAACGGCGAAACACCACAATCAGGCGGCATGAAGGGTGATCATCTTGTCGGAAAATATTATGTTGAATTTGACAAGCAGTACAAAGTTGAGATAGCGGATCTGATTAATCGGGGAAAATCCCAGGAAGAGGCGGAAAAAGAATCCCCGCTGATGCGTGAGGCACAGGCAATGCTGCTGAAATGGGAAGCAGGCGACAAAGAAGTGCGCGCGCTTTGGGAAAAAATGAATGCCTGGGTATATGATGGCTTCAGTGAAACCTATAAGAAACTGGGAGTTGACTTTGACAAAATCTATTACGAATCGGAAACCTACCTGCTTGGAAAAGAAATTATTGAATCAGGCCTGAAAAAAGGTGTGCTGGAAAAGCCCGCCGGCGCACCCGGTCCGGTGACAATTGATCTCACAGCGGAAGGCCTGGATAAAAAAGTGTTGTTGCGCAGTGATGGAACATCTGTTTACATGACACAGGATTTGGGCACCGCAGTGGAAAGACATAAAGAGTTTCCATTCGAAAAACATATTTATGTTGTAGGCAACGAGCAGGATTATCATTTCCGGGTCTTGAAGCTTGCTTTGAAAAAACTCGGCTACGAATGGGCGGATGGCCTTTTTCATCTTTCGTATGGCATGGTTGAATTGCCGGAAGGAAAAATGAAATCGCGCGAAGGGACTGTTGTGGATGCAGATGAGCTGATCGGGCAGATGGAAAATAACGCGCGCGTGCTGTCGGAGGAAAAAGGGATGGTGGAAGGCATGAATGAGCAGGAGCAGGAATTGCTTTCACACATTGTCGGCATGGCTGCGCTGAAATATTTTATCCTGAAAGTTGATCCCAGGAAAAAAATGCTTTTTAATCCAAAAGAAAGCATCGATCTGCAGGGGAATACCGGACCGTTTATTCAATACACGCATGCCCGTATCCGCAGCATCTGGAGAAAGTCAGGGCAAACAACCTTGCCTCCGGTCGCTTTGGGAATACAAATGCACGAAAAAGAAAAGGAGCTGATCAAAATATTACACCAGTTTCCAGCTGCGGTCAGTGAAGCGGCGCGGTCGTATGATCCTTCCGCAGTTGCAAATCTTGCGTATGAGCTGGCGAAAACCTTTAACCAGTTTTATGATGCCTGTCCGGTTCTAAAGGAAGAAAATCAGCAACTGCGGGATTTCAGACTTGCGCTGGTTATTACGGTAGCGTCAACAATCAAAACCGCGATGAGCTTGCTCGGCATTGAAGTTCCTGAAAAAATGTAATTGGAGTAAAACAATAAAGGCCGGAAAATAAACTCCGGCCTTTATTGATTACCATGGTGGTTCCCTGCCATCACCGTCAATCCTCTCTGTTTGAACCGCCCTGGTTCCCTGACGGAGATAAACCACGTCCGGTTTTATCACGCAGCTGCTTTTCCAGCCGTTTCTTTTCTTCTTTACTTTCAATATCCAGCTTCAATAACTGCGCCGGATCAATTTCTTTTTTGCGGTTGGGTTTTACAACGATGGTATCTTCTTTAATGCCAAGCGGATCAACGTGTTTCTTTTTTAAAATTTCGCGCCGGCTTTGTTTCTCTTCTTTCCGGTCAGATTTCCGGTCAGAAACCGTTTGTTCTTCCGCAGGATCTTCATCCCTGTCTCGCTTAAAGAGCCTTGAGCGTTTTCTTTGATTCTCCTTCACTTCCTGATCTGCAGAAGCTTGTGCATCGTGCTGTTTCCTGATTGTTTTTTTAGAAGTATTAACTACATCTTCATTAGTAATATGAATATTTCTCTTTTTTCCGCGGAAGATGGCGGGGGCGGTTTTCCGCATATTGTAAGCATAATGTTCATGCAATTCAACAAACCGGAAGCCGTCTGCACGCTGGAAACGCTTGTGGTGTTTGGCTACAACCGGGTAATAAATTTCAAATTCAACCGGCGACCACGATTCAAACCATGGCGCTTTCCGGCCATTCCCATAAGGTGAAATATAGGTTACATACGCGGAAGCAAAGAGGTGTTCTACAACCTTCCAATTGCTCACGTTTGCGGTGCCATCGCCGCTTTCATCGTCGAATCCGGCCTTTTGAGTACTATTCTTTGGTTCAACGATATAGTTTTTACCATATAATGCAACGTCGCCCGCTATCTGGAGATGAACCACATCCGGCGTAATGCGCATAATTTCGATCACCGCAATGTCCTGAATTTCTTTTTCCGAATCGGCGTAACGAATGGTCAGCAAGTGAGCGTCTCCGTGCTGCTGGTCTGTCACATGCAGGAAATCCACTTTGCCGTCGGCATCGAGATCGAGGTTATTGACCCGTGTGGATTTTTGGTTGAGCTGCTTTTCGAAATCAGCCGGTGTGGAAGAATTCCGCAAAACGTCGAGCACTGTAAACAGATCAAGATTTTCGCCGGGGAATCCGGATAATTCTTCATCTTCAGCGAATTTCGAATCAACAGGTTCCTCCTCCTTGTTACACGAAACACTTAAAAGCACAATTGCCATCATCACGTAAAAAATCAAACCCTTCATTCGCTCCTCCGTAGTTTAACTTCTAATTCCTCTTCAGGCAAAAGCAATGCTAAAAGGCGCGCCGTTATTGTGTTTTCGATGGATTGACCGCTTATGTAGATTATTTCATCCTCAGCCTTTACAAACGTCTCTAAAAAAAAGTTAACGTTATCAATCTGGAGAATTTGGGGAATTCAGGATGTTCGCATTAGAGTATAAAAATTCCAAATCCCAATTTAATTTCCGCAAAGTTTTGACGACGCAGGTTTTTGTTGCAAACTGCAAGCAGATAACTTGATTGGGTCAGGGAGTGCATTTCATAGCGGGCAATATCTCCGCTTTGGAAATAATTAATGCCGATTGCCGAATTGATGAAGAACAGTCTTCCGATCGGGGTTATTTTGCCAAGATGGTAGCTGAGCTTCATCCCCGAATATTCCGGATAGGGGCCCTTCATGATAATCGTTTCAGTGCTGTAGGAATAAGAATCGTAAGACTGAAAACGTAAAACATTTTCATCTGCTACGGAATAATTTACCCACCCAATGCCCAGCTGATGATAGATACCGACAGGGGCCACAAAGTTTTTAGCGAAAAAGCGCAAATGGAATTCGAATATTTTCAGATTGCAGTCGAGGAACTCCTGGGATGGAGAATAAGAGTTGTAGCCGGATTGGAAGCTCCAGGGTTTCATCAGATAACTTTGTTTCGCAGTATAAAAATGAAATCCAAAATCAACTTTCCGGCTAAGCGAATAATTCAGGCCAACTTCTGTTTTATAAGACAGCCGCATCGCATCAGCCTGCAGGTAATCAAAAAACAGAAAGGATGACACATTGGCGCTCATGGATAATCTCTTTCCAAGATATCCGGGTACCTGCGCATGGGCGGGCAGTGAAAGCAAAAGTATGAACGAGAGAATCGTTGTTTTTTTCATTGCTTTAATTTTTGAGCTTTGCCACGTTTACGCATTTGAAGAAAAGTATCGTACATCAGTGAATTGATAAACCCGTTTTTTGATTTGGACCGGAGATGCGCCGTATGATTCAATTCCTCTTTTCCCGTAGCGACGTCATAAACGAGCGTGTAATAATACGTGTGGTGCTGCGGCGTGCAGGCGTAAATGATACCGAGCGGAAGCAGGGGATAGCAGAGCACAGAAAATAAAAGAACACCTCCGATGTTGTCGCGCCGCTGCTTGGTCGTGAAGACACCCGTATAACAAAAATGCGAGGTATTGTATTTTTGGGTCAGTGGTAGCACACGGTCGGTTTCCAGCGGGATCATTTCGAAATCTTCGTGTTCAAACCGTTCCCCGATCCAGTCGTTGATCGTTGCCATATCATTGTACTTGTCCACATCCCCCGCTTCAAATGCCTTCGGGTTCAGCAACGCGTAATCCAATCCGGCCAATGTTGCGTTGGAAATGATCTGATCCCCGAATTCCAGCAGCTGGTTTTCTGAATTAATCAGCTGCAGTCCTTTCCGGTCATCGACCATATAATAAAACGGATCAACGAAAACCACTGTGTCAATGCCGAGATACAGGATCTCCTTTTTCTTCATTTTCTTTTCATTCTCTTTTATCTTCCGGTATTCATAGGAGGACATTTTTTTTGTTCTTTCATCCTCTTCTTTTTTCTCAGCGGTGATCTTGTCTGAAATTATTTCCATCTCTTCAAACATTCTTTTCACTTCCGCGTCGTCGAGCACGTCGGCGAATGCCAGCATGTAAAATTTGCTTTCATCGGCTTTTTTCGTTTCGATCACCTGCGTTATTTCCTTTTTCTTTTTCTCCTGTCGCAGCTTGTCATACTTGGATACATATCCGGACTGCACGCTGTCAGTGACAGGAATAACCTGTGAAGTTTCGACAGGTGTTATTATTTTCACTGTATCTGCAAGGATTTTTTTCGCTTCCTGGTAGGTTTTGAATGATTTCTGCATGTCTTCCAGCCGTGCATCGTTCATCCGCACAGCTTCTCCCGCAAGGTCGTCACGCATGGCGAGAATGCTGTAAGATGGATCGGTCACTGACAAATCATAGAGATAACGAAGCGCAATGAGGTTGAGCTGGGGAGCTGTCAGCTTTTGAAAGAGAAAATTTACCCGCTGCTGGCTCCCTTCAATCTGCCCGTAATATTCACCGATATCGCTGTAAGCATCATGATTCTTATATTTTGCAAGCGCGTACATCGCCTTTCCTGCGCAGACCTTTAAATAATGACTGCCGGAATCCTGAATGAGCAAAACAAAAGAATTGTAAAAAGCGCCACAATAATCCCTTGTCTGCAACTGCATCCGCACGGTTTCAAAACGCGCAATTTTCCGGATCGTCTGAAAAGCAGATTCGTTTTCAATAAATCGTGCCGTTCCTGTTTCTGCAGATCTTTCAATCAGTTTTTCCAGCGCTTTTCTCCGTGTGGCCAGGTTCGGATGTGAGCTGTAGGTATCGTCTTCCATGTCGCCCTCCAGGTCAATCGGACGGACGGAATCAAGCACAAGATCAGCCGGTATTTTCATGAACGGTTTCTCGAGCATCGACACATCGAATTCAAAATCTTCGAAAGGAAGCTCAGAAAACTGCAGCACAAATAACGCGCCTATGGATTCTTCACAGTTATAACCGGTATTTATCAGCCGCTCAAAACCCAGCTTGTCAGCTTCGAGCTCATTCTCCTTGCTGTAATCACTCGCCATCCGGATCTTATCCTCGTAGCTGTTATACTTATATGACCGGTTGCCGAAAATGGATTCATTTTCCGTGTAAGCATTGATGGCATGCCTTTTTTCGTAATGGACGATTTCATGGGAAAGCACAAATGCCAGCTGGGCCTCGTTTTCAAGCTGAGCAATCAAACCAAGCGTAACGAAAATAATCCCCTGGTTGGTTGAGAAAGCGTTCGGTTCGGCTGATTTCAGGCAATAAAACCGGAGCTTGCTGCGAAGTTCAGGTTCGTTCGCGAGCACCCTGGCGGCGATACGATTGATATAAGCCGTAACTGTATCACCGAATAATACCTTCCCGCTAAGCAGCAGTTCGTCGATGATAAAATTCGTTTTAAGTAAAAATTCCTGCTTTGACTGATCAACATGATGGCCGGAGCTTTTCGTTTCTGACTTTACATCCTGCCTGAATTTTTCCTGGCTGAGGGTGAGAAAATCCTCCGGTATTGTTCCGGCACATTGCAGCGGCTGGTAGTTGTTGAAGTCAACCGGGGCCTGGGCATATAACAGGATGCCTGTGAACAGAAAAATAATTAACGCTTTGATTTGTTTCATGGAAAATGTAATGAGTAAATTATCTTTCACGAATTATTTAAAAGTGACTTTGCTGAACTGGTAAGCCTTTTTCCTCTGCCCGCAAATCAGCATTTCATTTGATCCGGTTTGTTCGCTTTTACTTGGCCGGATAAGCACATCTCCTATGATGCTTGCCTTCAGCAACTCGCGGGTGGTTTTACCGTTTTCGTCCACTTCTACCAGCACCACGGCATAGTCTAATGGGCCAGACCAGCCAACGAAAGGGTAAAAATTTTCTCCTGGTTTGATCAAAAGATGTTTGGGGTTGTCATTATAGATAAAATAAAGCTTGTCGCCAACGGCGGCATAAGCATAAGAAGAATAATAGCCGTTGTCGCTTGCTGAAAGCTGCCGCTTCGGAATTTTACATTTCCAGCTCAGGCTACCATCAGGCAGAAAGTGCATAACAAGTATATCATTGAAAATGTAATAAGTACTAGAAGTTTTCGAGCCAGTGTTTCTGATGTAATAATATTGTTCGGAAATTATCACGGCGCCTCCATCCGTTTTAACAAGCAATTCATCCATCCGGAGGTTAGCAATCCCGGGCTCAAAACCTTTCCTTTCTTTTTTCTTTTCTCTCTTTTTTTCTTTTTCGGTCAAATACTGGGTAATGAAATTCGTATCGAATTCGCTTGAATTCTGAACTTTTACATCATTTGTTTTCGGATCAAGGGACATGTAAAATGCACCCCGCATGGAATAGATGTAGGAAGGGCTATCAGAAAAGAAACCACAAACGATCACATCGCCGTTTGGCGCTAGTCCCGCCCTGATATCCCTGATGAACTTGCCTTTCAGATCAATCACAATGTCATTTTCATCATCTATTGCGAAACGGTAAAGGTGATACTTATAATGTATTTTTCCATCACGCCAGGATTGCTTCGCAACCGACAGTTCCTGGAATTCTTTGCCAATCATAAGAATATTTCCTTTGTCATCCAGTGTTAGCTGTTCAAGGGAGAAAAGCGCGGGGCTGCATTTGACTCTGATCTCTCTGTCCAGCGTTTTTTGCAGGTCAGTTGTAAAGACAGTAAGCCGATATACTATTTCTTTGGATTCTTTTTTGTTACTTCCGGGTTCGACAACTCGTGATAGGACCAGTAGTTTAGATCCATCAGGTGAAGGATAACTGGAAAAAGGGGAGTCGCTAAGTGTTTGCCAATATGGGCCCAATCCGCTTTTGTATTTCATGTAATGGGATGTGAAATATGAATCCCAGTAAGGGGGACGATAGAAACCGTCATGTATTACGTATGATACAGTCATTAGTTCCTGAAGTTGACCTGTAACTTCGAGCGCACTTTTGTTTATTTCCTGTCCGTATAGAGTGTATTTATTTTCCTTTGAGTTTCGTGCGACATAGAAAACAAACAGCTTTTCATCCACCATGCGGCAGAAATAAAAATAGTCTTCCATCTTTTCCAAGGCAGGCTCCGGTACCATTGCAGTTTTATCGACCTGCATGCGTGAATCAATGTGATCAATCCAACCCCTGTCTTTATCGGAGCGAGACACA
>DATDOQ010000287.1:0-2203 GCA_035293205.1 Bacteroidia bacterium | reverse complement strand
GATGCGAAATGAATGCTTCACAGATCATACCCGCCGCAACCGCTTCTCCATGCAAAATGGAAACCTGCCCCTCTTCAAGAAAAAGCGATTCGATCGCATGCCCCACGGTATGACCGAAATTCAGGATCTTTCTGCGGCCATCATCATGCGGATCTTCCCCGGCGATCCCCGATTTGATTCGAACCGACTGCAATATGATGGGCGTCCAGCTTTGATGGTTCGACGGATCAATTTCCTTCAGCCGGTTCCAGTAACCCGCATCCGCAATGAGTCCATGTTTTAAGATCTCCGCAAAACCGGAACGGATTTCTCTCTCCGGCAATGTCCGCAGAAATGGAGGATAAATAAAAAGTCCGGCAGGGTCCGCAAAAACACCTACCTGGTTTTTCAGCCCTTCGAGATCCACGCCTGTTTTCCCGCCTATGGAAGCATCAGCCTGGGCGAGCAAAGTTGTGGGAACATGTACGAATGAAATGCCCCGCTGGTAAGTTCCTCCAATGAAACCGCCCATATCTGTAATAACACCACCGCCAAGATTGATCAGGAGTGATTGCCGGTCGGCTCCAAGCTCCGATAAAACGCTCCAGACCTGGGAACAAACTTCAACGGTTTTATTTTTTTCACCGCTTTCGAGCTCAATCACTTCCGCTCCGGCCAGCATTTGCACCTGACCAACCAGCTGAGGGAGGCAAAATTGCAATGTGTTTTCATCAACGAGAATAAAACAGCCTGAAAACCTGCGTTTTTTAAGAAAGGCAGCAAGCTGCTCAAGCGCGGAATCGCCGATATGAATCGAGTAAGACGGTAATGCAACCGAGCTGACGAGAGCGTCCATGCTTCAAATATAGCAAAGACGCAGGGTGCAGGATGCCGAATTCGGCGTAATTCACTGAATAAATAGTTCAGGCAGGACGCGCCGCATGCCTCGCCGCGTTTAGTTTCTTACATTTGCGTGCCTTCAGCGTGCTACGTAGCTCATTCGACTCTTGGTAAAGAAAAATTTCCCTAAACACAAATGAAAATCATTTTGCTTAAGCCATGAGCGAAGTAGTTAAAAAATAATGGTTTCATTTGAAAATACAGAAATTGCATTCTCCGGGAAAACGGATAATGACCTGCGCCGCTCCTACTGGCTTTTCAGAATTATTGGCAATCCCGCAATTGTAAAGATCAGTTCCGGACTTACAAATTTCGCCATCGCCGCGCGTATTCCCCTGAGCTGGGCGATCAAGCCAACGATTTTTAAACAGTTTGTCGGCGGCGAAAATATTACGGAATGCAACCGCACCATTGCTGCGCTGGCAAAGTTCAACATTGGAACGATACTCGATTATTCGGTCGAAGGAAAAGCGGAAGAGGAAGATTTTAACAAAGGCGCCGCGGAGATCATCGACACGATCGAACGGGCGAAAAATGATCCACATATTCCCTTCTCCGTTTTTAAGGTCACCGGTCTCGCGCGGCTGGATCTGCTTGAAAAAGTCAGCAAACGCGAAAAGCTAAGCGCGGAAGATTCGCAGTCATGGGAACGCGTGCGCCTGCGCGTGGAGAAAATTTGTTCCACCGCCGCCCGTTTCAGCAAGCCGGTTTTTATAGATGCGGAAGAAAGCTGGATTCAGCAGGCGATCGATGATCTCGCGGATGAGATGATGGAGAAAATGAATACGGAGCGCCCGATCGTTTATAATACGTTTCAGCTTTACCGGAAAGACCGTCTTGCTTATCTCCGCAGCACTTTCGAAAAAGCAGTAGCCGGAAATTTTTACCCGGGAGCCAAGCTCGTTCGTGGCGCGTACATGGAAAAAGAGCGTGAGCGCGCTGCAAAAATGGGATATGCCTCACCCATCCAGGAAAGCAAAGATGATACCGATAAAGATTACAATGAAGCGCTGCGATTTTGCGTTGAGCATATTGACCGGATCGGTCTTTGCGCGGGCACGCATAATGAATACAGCTCCATGCTCCTGGTAAAGCTGATGGAAGAAAAGAAAATTCCTGCCGATCATCCTTTCGTTTGTTTTTCGCAACTGTTGGGCATGAGCGATCATATTTCCTACAATCTCGCGAATGCCGGATACAATGTTGCCAAATATGTTCCGTACGGTCCTGTCCGTGACGTGCTGCCCTATCTCATCCGGCGCGCACAGGAAAATACTTCGGTAAAAGGACAGACCGGCCGTGAGCTCAGCCTGATCATCAAAGA
>DATDOQ010000286.1:0-5331 GCA_035293205.1 Bacteroidia bacterium | reverse complement strand
GTGTCGCCAATACCTGGAAAGTGGACAATTACAAAATGAACGGATATGATTATACATCGCTGGTTACCGACTACCGGGAAACGTTTTCCAAAGACGGTAATTTTTCCTTTAACTGGGGGACTTCATCCGGAACCGGAACATGGACCTTTCAGAACGACGATACAGAGATCCGTTTAACCGGGGTCTCGAACCAGTCAAGTCACACAATGACGATTTTAAAACTGGAGGAAAAGTCATTCTGGTATTATTTCACCGAAAATAACGACCGGCACGAATATCATATGATCCCGCAATAAGGGATATAAAAACAAACTGAAAATGGAAACTACTGGAATAATCAATGCTGGAAAAAATGACTGGGCAGGGTACGGCTTTGTTGTAGCAAAAACGCAATATTCAAATCCGGATAATGAAGGCGGAAGGGAAACGGAAAAGCCAACGAACCCGGAAGGGCCGGGAACATCAAAGGTTGATATTGATCCGGATGCCACGGAGAAAAAGCCAACACCTGATAAAACAGTGCCCGTGCAGAAACCTGATCAGTCGGGCAACAAATAAATAAACAGCCTGCGGAACACCCATCCGCTTACATGCAGGTGTTCCAGCGTACAAAGCTTTAACAAATTTCAAATCAACTAATAAATAAAAACCACATGGAAAATTTCAATAATTCAGGAAAAATAATCGGCGCATTGCTGATCGGCGCGGCAATCGGCGGAGCGCTGGGCATACTTTTCGCCCCGGACAAAGGAAGCGAAACGCGTAAAAAAATTGCCGGTCAATCAGGCGACTTAGCCACCGCGATGAAAGAGAAATTCGAATTGTTCCTGGAACAGGCAAAAATGGAATTTGAAAACGCGAGGCAAACTGCCAAAGATTATGCGGCAAACGGTTCGAAAAAATAATACCATGTATAATTAATACTGCAAAAATGGAAACCCAGCGAACGTTGATAGAAGAACTTTTTGAAAAAACAACTCAATATACTAAAACGAGCGCTGAAGTGTATAAACTGAAGGCCATCGGCAAATCCGCCGATGTGCTTTCGACGTTGACCGCGCGGCTCGTTGTATTTGTTTTCGCAGCGCTGTTTTTCCTGATCCTTAATATTGGCGTTGCCCTTTGGCTCGGAGGCATTCTTGGAAGATCCTATTACGGTTTTTTTATCGTTTCAGGATTTTATGCCATCGCCGGACTCGCCCTGTACATTTTCAGGAACAGGTGGATCAAAACACCGCTCAGGAACTCAATCATCATACAAGCTTTAAAATAAGCTGATCATGAAAACAAAAAGCGTGGTCGAAATGCTGGATGAACTGATTCTTGTCAAAGAGGCGGAACACAAGGCTGAGGGTGAACTTTTAAAAGTTCATTTCCTTGTTACGTATGAGAGCCTCCGGCCAATCAACATTTTAAAAAGTACGTTTAAAGAGGCAGTGAACGCGCCAGGGATAAAAGCCGGTGTCGTCAATACATTTCTTGGACTCGCAGCTGGATTCCTGGCCAAGAAAATACTTGTCGGTTCAACACAGAATCCGCTGAAAAAAATACTGGCTGCTTTTATTGAAACGATTGTATCCGGAATAGTGAACTGCCATGGTGAAGAAGTAAAGTCATTCGGGAACAACATTGTTAAGAAATTTATTAAACCTTCCGGCAACACGGAAAAGCATGAGTGAGCATGAGTTTAAAATACCATTTTATGCGCGGTTTACGCTGATCCTTATCGGAATATCCGCGTTTTCGTACGCGATGTACATCGCGCAGGATATTATTATTCCGATTGTTTTTGCAACCATCATCGCCATTCTCCTTAACCCGGTGGTGAATTACCTCGTGCGCAAAAGATGGAACAGGATGATTGCCATAGCGCTGGCTGTTTTTCTCGCTGTCTGCCTCGTCTCGGGAGTTCTTTATCTCGTATCCACGCAACTGGCCATGTTCAGCGAAACATTTCCTTTGCTCCGGGAAAAGTTCGGCACAGTATATAAAGAAATGGTGCAATGGACATCCGAAAAATTCAGCATCCGGCAATCCAAAATCAACCTCTGGATGAATGATTCACAGAGTGAAGCTATCAACGAGTTCGCTATCGGCGAAAAAATATCGGAGGTCGGGCGCATGCTGGTGATCGCTATGTTATTACCTGTTTACTTAGTCATGATTCTCTATTATAAACCATTGCTGCTTGAATTCATCCAGCGGCTGTTTCATTCCCAGCACCATATCGCCGTCGGAGAAATATTGAGAAATTCAAAAAAAATAATACAGACATACCTTGCGGGGATATTTTTCGAAATAATCATTATCGCAGTTATGAATTCGGCCGGGTTGCTTCTGCTCGGAATTGAATACGCGATCATCCTTGGAATTATTGGCGCCATTCTGAATACCATACCTTATATAGGCGGTGTAATTGCCGCAGGTTTGTCAATGGCCATCGCGTTTGTAACGAAAGACACGATGATTTACCCGCTGCTCGTCCTCGGCCTTTATTTGCTTATTCAGTTTATTGATAATAATTACATCATTCCGAAAATTGTTTCTTCGCGCGTTCAGCTCAACGCGCTTACATCGATCGTAGTCGTGCTGTTGGGCGGGGCCCTTTGGGGTATCCCGGGAATGTTTTTGTCCATACCTCTGACTGCGATCGTCAAGGTGGTATTTGATCACATCGAGCCATTGAAACCATGGGGTTTTTTGCTGGGAAATATTGTGCCGACTGTCGCGAGGAATCCGTTCAGCCGGCGTTAGCATAATTAAAAGGCCGGGGTTATTTATAGAATTGCTATGGAAACAATTATTACTGATAAAAGTGTACCGCTAAAGGCTCCTGATGAAATAAAGCGGGTTAACAGTACGCTTGAATCCATCCGTTCTTTTTTTATTGAAGTAGCCGGTATCGCTTCTTTCACAATGGCATTTTTCCGGGAACTGTTCAAACCACCTTACGAATTCAGGGAACTGGTCAGACAATGTTATATGATCGGTTTCCGTTCTTTGCCGTTAATTCTTATCACGGGTTTTATTATTGGAATGGTGCTGACGATTCAGTCAAGACCAACGCTCGCGAATTTCGGCGCGGAGTCATGGTTGCCGGCAATGGTTTCAGTTTCCATCATTCGCGAGATCGGTCCCGTGATCACGGCCCTGATTTGCGCCGGCAAAATTGGATCCGGGATCGGCGCTGAACTGGCATCGATGAAAGTGACGGAACAAATTGACGCGATGGAAGTATCAGGTGGCAACCCCTTCAAATATATTGTTGTAACCCGTGTGCTGGCAGCAACCCTGATGATACCGGCGCTCGCCATTTGTTCAGATGCGGTTGCGCTATATGGTTCTTATACGGGTGTCAACCTCGAAGGTGATGTGAGTTTTTATCTGTTTTTTTCACAGGTCTTCGCTGCACTTGAATTCAACGACCTTTTTCCAGCAATTATCAAAACTTTCTTTTTTGGTTTTTTCATTGGCCTGGTCAGTTGTTATAAAGGATATTTCCCGGGCAAAGGCACGGAAGGTGTTGGTAAAGCTGCAAATTCTTCAGTTGTGCTGGCATCGCTGCTTGTCTTTATCATTGATATGGTGGCTGTACAGCTTACTAATTTAATCAACAGGTAAAATGGAAAATCCGGCTGTTGAGATCGAACACCTGCAAAAATCATTCGGTTCGAATCATGTACTGCGTAATATCAGCCTGAAATTAAAAAAGGGTGAGAATGTGGTGATTCTCGGAAAATCCGGCAGCGGAAAATCGGTGCTGATCAAATGTCTTGTGGCCATGGTGACGCCCGATGCGGGTAAACTGACTGTGCTTGGAAAAGATATTTTCGGCGCTGACGCATCAGAACTTAACCAGGTCAGGAAACGGGTTGGATTTCTTTTTCAGAGCGCCGCTTTATATGATTCAATGACCGTGCGGGAAAATTTAGAATTCCCGCTTCGTCGTCAGAAAAATTTAAAAGCAGCGGATAAAAACGGGCTAGTGAAAGAGGCGCTGGCAAACGTCGGCCTCGAAGATGTGATTGAAAAGATGCCATCGGAACTTTCAGGTGGAATGCGGAAACGTATTGGACTTGCGCGTACGTTGATATTAAAACCCGAGGTCATGCTGTATGACGAACCAACCACGGGGCTGGACCCGATCACCTCGAAAGAAATCAGCAGGCTTATTAAGGAAATACAACACAGGTACAATACGTCATCGCTCATCATCACCCACGATATTGAATGTGCCCGGCTCACAGCTGACCGGATAGTTGTAATTGACCAGGGCGTTTTTGTGGCGGAAGGAAGTTTCGCTGAACTGTCAAAATCCGGCGACAAATGGGTTCGCTCATTTTTTGAATAAATAAAATCAACTAAAATGGAAAAGCACATAAAATACAGCGTCCGCCTCGGGATATTCGTCACCCTGAGCCTGCTCTTATTGATCAGCGGAATTTATTTCATCGGGTCAAGGCAGAAACTATTCAGCAACAGCTTTCGTGTAACAGGCGTATTCCGCGATATCACTGGTTTGCAGGTAGGCAATAACGTGCGATATTCCGGCATCAATGTTGGAATCGTTGAAAAAATTTTGCAGCTTACCGATAGTTCTGTCAGTGTCCTGATGCTGATTGAAAGGAGCACGCAGAAATTTATAAAAGTGGACGCGACGGCGACCATTGGTTCGGATGGACTGATGGGAAATAAAATAGTTGTGGTTTCGCCGGGCAAAGCAAGCAGAATCGCAATCGCGGATGGCGCTTTTATTCTGACCGCAATCCCTGTAAGTCTGGATGAGATCCTTGCGAAGCTCAAAATTACGGGTGATAATTCCGCCATTATCAGCGGTAACCTTGCCGCAATAACTGAAAATCTCCGGGAAGGAAAGGGCACGATCGGGATGCTGCTGATGGATACATTGTTTGCAAAGGATGTGGCGATCACTGTTCTGAACATCAAGGAAGGATCGGGCGGCTTTAAGCAAAACATGGACGCCGCTGGAAGGAGTTTTCTGTTGAAAGGACAGATCAGAAAAGCCGGGAAATAGTCTGTTGCCAAAATCAAAATGCGACATCCCGCCTCTTTTCAGAAACGGGATGAAACAACAAGCAAGCTAAAAATAAAATCTGGCGCTTAGTTTCTATCTCTTGCCAGAAGCCAATTCGCAACTGCGGGGGCAAGCTCTTTTTGCGAACGACTTCCGACAAACACGCCAATATGTCCGCCCGGAAATTTATACAATTCGTGATCTTTTGATCCAATGAGATTATTGAACGGAATGGTTGCTGCAGGTGGTACAAGATGATCTTCCGCCGCATAAATATTCAGCACCGGCATCGTAAT
>DATDOQ010000285.1:0-9517 GCA_035293205.1 Bacteroidia bacterium | reverse complement strand
CGCCGTGATTGCGCCGTAGTGAACACGGTAACGGAGCTCTTCCCCCCGCTTAAAGGCAGTATTCTCCACCTTGCGATAGGTTACTTGTCCAATTGCAGTCAGGGGGATCACTGCCACCAAGGCAATGTATGTGCATATGCGGTTCATCCGGTTGGAGTCTTATTTACTATTACCAATAGTCAAAGGGTATGCCAATGGCCGGCTATTTTACAAATTTAGCAATAAGCGGTCGCTCTTCCACTTCGGTAAATAAAACATAGAATCCCGGCGGAAGTTCATTTACAGCCAGTTGTATACCACCATCAACCACCGGAAGGTTATCCTGAAACAACAACTGTCCATATAAATTAAATATCCGGCAGCTTGCTGTAATTGCGTCTGTCATGCCAGTGCTGACAAAAAGTAAATCACCTGCAGGGTTCGGCCATGTTTTAACGCCTGATCCGCCGTTTTGCGTTTCCGGAGAATCAAGGATCAGGGTCCAGTCATGCGTCGTACCCAATCAAACCACAATATTGACAATCCTTTTCGGAACAACGATCACCTTAACAGGCGTTTTCCCATCGAGCCATTTTTTAGCTTCTTCGGTGGAAAGCACACGTTCTTCAATTTCCGCGGGCTTAAGATGGAGTGAAGCAGTGTATGTAAAACGCACTTTCCCGTTGACCTGCACAGGGTAATCGAATGTATCATCCACGAGATACTCTTCATTGACCAAAGGCCACGCAGCGGTGGTGACACTTTCCTTATGGCCGAGCTTTTCCCAAAGCTCTTCTGCAATATGCGGCGCAAATGGCGAAAGCGCAATGACCAGCGGTTCCAGCACGGCACGTTTCGAGCTTTTAAGTTCCATCAGCTCATTGGTCGCGATCATGAAGCTGCTGACACACGTGTTGAACGAATAGCGCTCTATATCCTCTTTGATTTTTTTAATTGTACGGTGCAATATTTTTAATTCTTGTTCATCCGGCATCTCCTCGCTTACAAAAAACTTCTCAATTCTAAAAAACATTCGCCAAAACCGTTTCAGAAATCCAAACACGCCGGTGATACCGTTCATGCTCCAGGGCTTATGCTGTTCAAGCGGACCGAGAAACATTTCGTAAAGACGCAGCGTGTCGGCGCCATAATCGTCGCAGATGTTGTCGGGAGTTACAACATTATATTTCGACTTCGACATTTTTTCAACTATCGGCGTCAGTTCAATCCGGTCAGCCGATAAAAAATAATTCCTGAAGATTGCTTCCCGCTCGCGCGTGGCTGCAGCTCCTTTCTCATCGATAAAATATTTTCCATCGAGGAATTTTACAGCGTCAACCGGATAATTTTTCTGAAAAGTTCCGTTCACTTTTTCTCCCGGCGGTACCAGCAGATATTTCTCTTCATTCCCTTCATGCACAACTTTTACCGTAGCGATCATGCTCAATCCCTGGATCATGCCTTGGTTGATCAGCTTCTGCGCCGGTTCATTCACAGGGATGAAAAAACAATCATACAGGAATTTTGTCCAGAAGCGCACATACAGCAGATGCCCGGTTGCATGCTCCGCGCCGCCCATATAGAGATCCACATTTTTCCAATATTCAGCCGCTTCTTTTGAAACAAATTCTTTCTCATTATGCGGATCCATGTAGCGCAGAAAATACCAGCTGGAACCTGCCCAGCCGGGCATGGTGGTTAATTCATAATCGTATTGTCCTTTGTATTTCCAATCTTTGGCACGGCCCAACGGCGGGTCTCCGGTTTCGGTAGGCTGAAACTTGTCAATCTCGGGTAACACAAGCGGCAATTCTTCTTCGGGCAACGGCGTGGGCACACCGTCTTTATAATAAATTGGAATGGGTTCTCCCCAATAACGCTGGCGTCCGAACGCGGCATCACGCAAACGGTAATTCACTTTTCCTTTTCCAAGACCGCGGTTTTCAATTTCCGCAATGGCGCGTTTGATTGCGTCTTTCACTTCGAGACCATCGAGAAATTGCGAATTAATGCATTTGCCTTCTTTGGCATCATACGATTCCTTCGAAACATCACCGCCTGTAATGACTTCAAGAATGGGAAGGTTGTATTGTTTCGCAAACGTGTAATCGCGTGAATCATGGGCGGGCACGGCCATTACAGCGCCGGTACCGTATCCGGCAAGCACATAATCCCCGACCCAAACCGGAATTTTTTCGCCACTAAACGGGTGAATCACATAAGCGCCGGTGAACTGGCCGGTCACATTTTTCACATCCGCCATCCGTTCGCGTTCGCTCCGCGCTTTTGCGTATTTGACATATTCCGCAACAGTTTTTTTATAATCCTGCTTCGTGATGATCTCCACCAGATCATGTTCGGGAGCAAGCGCCATGTACGAAACGCCGAAGATGGTATCCGGCCGCGTGGTGAACACTTCAATATCAATGGTGGAATCTTCCATTCGGAATTTCAGGCTGCATCCTTCGGAATGGCCGATCCAGTTGCGCTGGGTTTCTTTTATGGATTCGGGCCAATCGAGCTCATTCAGGTCATCAAGCAAACGTTCGGCGTAAGCTGTGATGCGCATACTCCACTGTGGCATTTGTTTTCTTTCCACCGGGTAACCGCCGCGTTCAGAAACACCTTCCTTCACTTCATCGTTTGCAAGCACGGTTCCAAGCGCGGGGCACCAGTTCACCCACGCCTCACCGAGATAAGCAAGGCGGAAATTCATCAGGACATTGCTTTTTTCTTTTTCGGAAAATGCGCTCCATTGCGCCGGTGTGAATTGCTGGACATATTGCTCAATATCCCCTGTCAGCACTTCGTGTTCGTCGCCATTGAATCCTTCCGTTTCAAAAACTTTGACAAGGGTTTCAATGGGTTCCGCTTTTTTTGCTTTATGGTTATACCACGATTTGAACAGTTGCAGGAAGATCCATTGCGTCCATTTGTAATAATCCGGATCGCTGGTCCGCACCTCGCGGTCCCAGTCAAAGGAAAAACCCATTTTATCCAATTGCTCCCTGTAGCGGTTGATATTTTCCTCCGTGGTTTTTGCCGGATGCTGTCCGGTTTGAATCGCGTACTGTTCTGCCGGAAGTCCGAAAGCATCGTAACCCATGGGATGCAAAACATGAAAACCGGAGAGTCGTTTATAACGGGCAACAATATCAGAAGCGATATACCCGAGCGGATGGCCTACATGCAATCCCGCGCCGGAAGGATACGGGAACATGTCGAGCACATAATATTTCGGTTTCGGGCTGGTATTTTCAACCTGGTAAGTTTTTCTTTCCCGCCACGCCGCCTGCCACTTTTTTTCAATATCCCGGAAATTATATTCCATAATAAACGCGGTCCTGAAACTGGGAACGCGTGCATTTGCGTCCGCTGCCACAAAACCATCTCAAAATTACGCACTTTTGATGTGCCTGTCCGGTTCTCACACAGAATTCTTCCCCTCTATTGTTTGCAATACAGAACCTTGTGTTGTTAATTTAGTGTTTTAGCACCTTTTTTAAAAAGAACCACGGAGGGCATCCGCCTCGGCGGAGAGGTATGCACGGTGGAACACGGAGGTCGTATCCGTTAGAATTTAAATTGATCTTGTGTGGCATCCCGGTTAAACCTCTACTCCATTTTCAAATTACCTCATTAACCCCATTTTCCCATTATCACATTGACTCATTAGCACTTTACCACATTTTCCCATTCTCCCATTTTCCCATTAACCCCATTTTTCCCATTCTCTTCGTATCTTCGCCCCATTCATGACCGACGTTTCCGTTAAGCGCCGATTCCGCACCTCTTCCGTTACGATCGTTATCAGCATTTCGCTTGTGCTTGTAATGCTTGGATTGTTAAGCGTCCTGGTTTTAAAAGCCAAGGATGTTGCCAATCATGTGAAGGAAAACATCCGCATTGCCCTCGAGCTGGATTTCGACGCGAAGGATGTGGATATCATCGCCCTTCAGAAATCCATTGACGCGGAGCCCTGGCGGCGCAGCACGGTTTTTATTTCGCGGGAAGAAGCCGCGAAGAATTACCAGGAAGAGCTGGGTGAAGATTTTGTGAAAGCCATTGGTTATAACCCGTTGCGGCCGGCCATTGAAGTTTACCTGAAAGCCGGCTATGCCAATGAAGACAGCATTGCCTGGATCGAACAGCAGCTGCGGGAAGATTCGCGCATCAAAGATGTTTATTATGAAAAGGACCTCGTCAGCGCCGTGAATGAGCGCATGGGTTCGATCAGCCTGGTGATTCTCATTTTCAGCACTGCGCTGATGATCATCGCCGTTGGTTTGATTTTTAATACGATCCGTCTGGCGATTTACTCACAGCGTTTTTTGATCCGTACGATGAACCTCGTGGGCGCAACACAATCCTTTATCCGCCGGCCATTTGTGTACAGGGGAATATTTAATGGAATTATCGGCGCCATTTTCGCCATTCTCATCACCACCGGCATTGTGCTGGCAGTGGATAAAAACTTCCGCGACCTGGAACTTATTAAATTAGCGGATGTGGAAACACTTGCGATCCTTTGCGCGCTGCAGATCGCGCTGGGAATTATCATTACGTGGATCAGCACCGCGATGGCCGTAAGGAAATTCCTGCGGCAGGGAACAGACGCGCTTTACAGCAATTAAAAAAAATAAAAATCATGGCTAAAAAAATCCTCGTTAAAGGCGACAAAGGAAAAAAAGACGACAACCGGAGAGACACCACGCCCGCTACTTTCGCGTTTGGTCGCGATAATTATCTTTTTATTCTCATCGGCATCGGTGTCCTGATCCTTGGGTACGTGCTGATGATTGGCGGCGGCTCCGATGATCCAAACGAGTTTAACCCCGAAATCTTTAGTACGCAGCGGGTGACGGTGGCGCCTGTTACTTTACTGATTGGGTTTGGGATTGTGCTTTATGGTATTATGAAGAAGCCGAAGGTGTGAGGAAGGATTGGAATTCCAAATTCCAAATAAGAAATTCCGGATTTCAAATAAGAATTTAGCAATACAGTTGGACTGGAATACGATATTTTCTGATGCGATTGCTCATGAAAACTGCTTTGATTTCTTTGATCTTTATTCTCCCTGGCATTTACATTGTGAACTTTTGGTATGTTGGATCTCATGGTCATATTATTTTTCGACCAACTAAAATTGAAGATTGGATCTTATCATTCCTGCTTTTAATTTGCTTCGGCATGCCTTTGCTGCTTTTAATTCGCAAGTACAGCCGTAAAAAATCCTGATGCGTGTTTTGCCATTCAGGCTATCGGATACCTGGTGTGAATTTTCGCCTTACAGTAAACACATAATCATTCCCCAAATCGTGCTTCATAATTCGCACTTCATAATTCATCTTTCGTAATTCGTACATTCATAATTCGTATTTCGTACTCATGACTTTTTTCCAATCCATCATTCTCGCAATCATCGAAGGATTAACAGAATTCCTCCCTGTATCTTCAACCGGCCACATGATACTCGCTGGGTCGATCATGGATATTAAGGATCGGGAATTCACCAAAACCTTCGAGATCGTTATCCAGCTTGGCGCAATTCTCGCGGTGCTGGCTTTATATTGGAAGCGTTTTTTTATCAGCATTGATATTTACCTCAAGCTGTTCGTTGCATTCCTCCCAACTGGTCTCATTGGATTTTTCGCTTACAAAACCATTAAGGAGTATCTCTTCAATCCTATTACCGTAAGCACTTCGCTCATCATCGGTGGTGTTGTCCTGATCCTGCTGGACCGCTGGACGGAAAAAAAAGAATCGCGTTATCAGTCGCTGGAAAAGATAAGCTTCAGGGATGCAGCCATGATAGGGTTATTCCAGTGTATTTCCATGATTCCTGGTGTATCGCGCGCTGCGGCCACTATTTTCGGCGGTATTTATTCCGGGTTTGACCGCAGGCAGGCGGCTGAGTTTTCTTTTTTGCTTGCCATTCCAACCATGCTTGCCGCGTCCGGCTGGGATCTGATCCAGACACATGATTCCATTCGCGCTGACGACATTTCGATGATCCTTACCGGCGCGGGAGTTGCATTTGTGGTGGCCCTGCTCGCGGTGAAAGGATTTGTTGCTTTCCTTAACAACCACGGTTTTAAATCATTCGGTTATTATCGGATTATTCTCGGCGTTGTGTTTCTCCTTTACGCTTATTACGCCGGTCTCCAATTGCCCCAATGAAAAAAGAGTCTTTTGACTTCGTCACCGGAGAAATCCTGCTTATCGACAAGCCGGTGGAATGGACTTCGTTTGACGCGGTGAACCGGATCCGTTCGATGCTGAAGCGCCATCTTGGTTTGAAATTGAAAGTCGGACATGCCGGCACACTCGACCCGCTGGCAACAGGACTGTTGATCATCTGCACAGGAAAATTTACCAAACGCATTGATGAATTCCAGGCGCAGGAAAAAGAATACACCGGTACGTTTGTGATTGGCGCAACAACTCCCTCCTTCGATCTGGAGCATGGCATTGACAAAACGTTTCCGGTAATGCATATCACGGATGAAATGATCCGCGGCGCGGCAAAACAATTCACCGGCAGCATTGAACAGGTTCCCCCGATGTATTCGGCGATAAAAGTGGAAGGCAAACGCGCTTATAAGCTGGCACGAAAAGGGGAAGATTCTGAAATTCCCGCCCGAAAAATTGAGATTTCCGAATTTGAAATTACGGGCATCAGCCGGAAGGAAACCATAATCGAAGCGGATTTTCGCGTGGTTTGCAGCAAAGGAACTTATATCCGTTCACTCGCGCGCGATTTCGGCACGGCGCTCAATTCCGGCGCTTACCTAACGAATCTGCGAAGGACACGCATCGGGGAATTCCGGGTGGAAGATGCGATGACGGTTGAACAGTTGGAATTGATGGTGAAAGGAAATGCTGAATAGCAACTTTTTCTATTTCTGTTTTCTTTCATCCGCACAAAATAATTCATTAGAAGCCCTCTCAAAAAAGTTTAACCGCAAAGCCCGCAAAGAATGCGCAAAGTCCGCAAAGAAAAAAGCGATTCAATTACTGCACTTTGTGCATTCTGCGCGTCCGTCGCGTTGGAGGCCGGGAGCCCGGGTTAAAATTTCACCTGCAATTGCACTGCAAAATTCCTTGGCGGCTGCACATCAGCGGGGCGTGAAGTATATTCATCATTAAAAATATTATTTCCAATAATCCCGATCCGGGCATTTGCGGTAGCATGATAGAGAAAACGAAAATCACACACCACATCACCGGTGTTGTTCTCTTCCCTGTAATCTTTTATTCCTTCAATTAATATAGTGGCCAGCTCAAAGATCTTATCAATGTTTTCCATAAAGCTGTTGTAACGTACGCTCATGCCGAACGTGCATTTTTTGTACACGATCTCACCGTCAAATTTGGCGATATGCCTGTAACGGTATTTTAAAATATTTTCATGCGATGTGTTTGCAATCGTGTCCTTCCGAAGATCAAACACCAGCGAAACGGGACTCATGTACGTGTACCCGGCAAGCAGATAAAGTTCAAGCTTTCCAGTTTTACCCTGGCCCATGATGGAAAAGTCAACACCTGTGATCCGCGTCATGCCGGCATTCAATGATTTAAAACCCAACCCGAAAAAAGGATCCGGATTAGGACCGCCCGGATTTCCCCATTGGCCAAAAGCAAATTCCATCATGTCTTCATATTCCATCCAGAACACCGCGAGGTCGGCGTACCCTTTCCATTTCCCGAGAACAATTCCCTGTTTGATGCCCGCTTCGGCCGATTGACCATATTCCGGCTGCAAAACAGGATTGGGATAGATCTGCAATCCCGCCGCGTCGGTGCGAATGAATTTTTCGGCGATCGATGGAAAACGGTAACCCTGTCCGTACGAAGCGCGGATAAAAGTGGAAGCTGTTGCCTGGTAAGTTGCACCTAAACGAACCACAGGACGAAAAGGCAATTTTAATGTATCATTTTTATTTTTTTGAATCCATAAATATTCGGTGCTGGCGGAATCAACGCGGTAATATTCGCCGCGAATGCCTATGGTAACAAAAAGCTTATCGAAAAACTTTTTATCGAATTGGGCATACCCGCTCCTGTTCTCCGAAGTATGATCCTGATACAAATCCGATTTTACTATAGCGGACGAATTGACAAAACCGGCTGTCAGGACAAGATTATTTTTAAACCGGTACTGGTACTGCAATTCCCCATAATAAAAATCCGCCAGCGATCCCTGCTTTTTATCATTGCGGTTATCGGTCCGGAAAAAACGCGTTCGCAGCGCGATTTTATGCGCGTTCCGGTGCCAGGTGACAAACGGATCGACATTATAACGATAATTTTTATAAAGCTGGATCGTGCTGTCGGCAGGAATGTAGGCGAGCGAATCGTTGTACCACAGCAGGAATAATCCGCCGCTGGTACGCATCATGTTCACATTCACGCCTGCGGTGAGGCCGTTCACTTTTTTGAAGCGGTAACGCGTGTTCAGATTCAATCTTTCGCGCTGTTCCGTTTCGAGATAACGATAACCTTCATCGTTAAATAAATGTCCGCCCACAACAAGATCCCAGTTGCCGATCTGGCGTGAGTGTCCGAAGTTCAAACCCGAATACGTCGGATTCTTTTTTCCCCACCACACAAGCTCCGGACGTTTTGGCTCGTCATAAAAACCGCTGTTCATGGTGATAAAGGTTTTGGGGGTCGCCGTTGGGTACGCGGTGCGGAAATGTATGACACCGTTCAAAGCAGAGGAACCGAAAATAGCAGACGCGGCACCTTTCATCACTTCGACCTGCGAAACATTCTCCACGGGCAAATAGTTCCATTTTACATCGGAAGCATCACCGGATAACATCGGCATCTCGTCCACAACGAGGAGCACGCGTGAACCCGCGCCATAGCTGAAACCGCTTCCGCCACGGATATTCGCCTGGCCGTCGGTGAGCGTCACACCCGGCACCTGCTCCATGATATCTTCGATGTTATTGGTGTTTTTATTTTCAATCAGCCGCGGCCTTAGCACTTCGAGGGAAACCGGCACTTCCCCGATCTGCTGTTCGTAGCGCCCGGAAGTAACAACAAGCAACTGCAACTGTTTCGAAGATGCTGTGAGCTTTATATTCAATATTAACGTTGAATCTGGCTGCGCATTTACAATCGTTGAAAATTCATTATACCCTGCATATTTGTACGTAACGGTTTGTACACCCGGCACACATTTTAAGCGGAATCGACCATTAATATCAGTCACCGTCCCGCCACCCAGGCTGCTGGTTATTACAATACCGGTTAATGGTTCTAAGGTAGCGCTGTCGCTGACCAGCCCGCTTACCCACGCTGATTGCGCGTTTAAAAACAGGGGAAAAAGAAAAAAAATTAACGGAAAGCATTGAAGGCGTTTTTTGCAAGCCATGCTTTTGTATTTTTGTAATGCCTGTCCTGATCAAGAATTCATTTGACCAGGGCGGGCATTTTTCATTATTGAAGATACTTGTTTTTTTACCACGTATATGAATATAACGGCTACAGCGATTGATGAGCGTATTTACCAGGTTGCCCTGAACCT
>DATDOQ010000284.1:0-2626 GCA_035293205.1 Bacteroidia bacterium | reverse complement strand
GCTGCTGCATCGTATTTTCGCAGCTTCAGCATCCGCTCTCGTCTGGGGCATTGTGATTTTTCTTGGATTGCTTGTTTTTCTTTTTATCAGCACTGGCGCAGCGCTTTGGGTGGGCTCTCTTATCGGTAACAATTACCTCGGGTTTTTTATCGTTGCTGGTTTTTACGCGCTGATCGCCGCTGTGATTTATATCGGGCGCGAGAAGCTGATCAAAGTGCCTTTTGAGAATAAGCTGATTGACCGGATTTTGAATGACTGATGGAACTTGAAACAACATCGCGGATAAACAATGTGTCGGCATTGAAGCATCACATCAGCCGGTTGGAAACACGACTTGCAAGCCTGGAACAACAATTGAAAAAAGATGTGCGCGAGGTGTATTATTCACTGCATTTGAAAAACATGCTGAAGAATGCCCTGAAAGAAGTGCGCTATGATCCGGGCGTGAAGTCACAGCTTATTTCTGGCATGGTCGGCCTGGGAACACGCCTGCTTGTGGAAAAGGTTTTATTCCGTAAAAGAAAGGGTATCAGGGGGTTTCTTATAACAGAAGGACTAAAAAGGATGTTTTCTCATTTTTTACTAAAAAACCGTAATGGATTCGTGAAAAAAAGCGCTAATTGATGTATTTTTGGTAATACCGTTATTCCAGCGGTAACAGGGGGTTCCGGGCAAAATTCGCTGCAAAAAGCATTCATTATCGCACAAAGTCGTGTAAAAAATACACAACTGATTCAAACCTAAAGTAAAGAATCATGCACAAAGTACTCGTGATTGATGATGACATGGATATTTGCAATCTTCTCGAAAGATTCTTATCCAAAAACGGATTCGCTGTTAAAACAGCGTATTCCGCAACTACTGCCCTTCCACTGATCAAGGAAGACACCTTTGACGTGGTCCTGTCGGATTTCCGGCTGGGGAATGTTGACGGCAAGGAGATCCTTAAGATGGTGAAAGAAAAGGATCCGACAACGCAGGTTATTATTATCACCGGTTATTCCGATGTAAAAATAGCGGTGGATGTTATCAAGCTCGGCGCGTTTGATTACATCACCAAGCCACTGCTGCCGGATGAAATTCTGATGCTGCTCAAAAAAGCCATTAACAAGCGGGAAGATGTTATGTCTGGCGGTGAGCGTGATATAACATCTGATGAACCGCCAAAAGACAATGGCCAGTCACCGCGCATAAAAAGGATTGACAACAATGTGGCTGAATATATTTCCGGTGTAAGCCCGCAATCCAAAGAAGTCGAAAAACAGGTCAAGCTGGTGGCGCCTACGAATTACAGTGTTATCATTTATGGCGAGAGCGGTACAGGCAAAGAATCCGTTGCGCATGCCATTCATAAGAACAGCGCCCGGAAAAATAAGCCGTTTGTCGCTGTTGATTGTGGCTCACTTACACGCGAACTCGCAACGAGCGAACTTTTCGGGCATGAAAAAGGAGCATTCACCGGCGCGCTCGCCCAAAAGATCGGGCAATTTGAATCTGCCAATGGCGGAACGATTTTCCTCGATGAGATTGCAAACCTGCCTTACGATACGCAGGTTGCCTTGCTGCGTGTGGTGCAGGAAAGAAAACTACGTCGTCTTGGCGGCACCAAGGAAATTGATATCGACATCCGCATACTGGTGGCATCGAATGAAAACCTGCAGGAAGCCGCTTCAAGAGGAAAATTCCGTGAGGACCTCTTTCACCGTTTTAACGAATTCAGCATCATGCTTTATCCCTTGCGCGAACGGGGCAAGGATATCGAAATTTTCGCTTATCATTTTCTCCGGCAGGCCGCGTCGGATCTTGAAAAAAATGTCATCGGGTTTTCACCGGAAGTTTTAGCCGTCTTCAAAAAATACCGCTGGCCCGGCAACCTGCGCGAGTTGAACAACGTAATCAAACGTGTTTCGCTGCTTACGGATGGTGAAGAAATTCAGCTGAGCGCGCTTCCGCACGAAATTTCATTCAGCGATAAATTCTCATTTAATAATTTTGAGGGAGTAAAGCCGCAAATCCCGGAGCAGGTCAACAACCTGAAATCGGTCGCGCTGAACGCGGAGTATGAAAAGATCGTTGAGATTCTCAAGCAGGTAAATTATAATAAATCGAAAGCCGCAAAGGTGCTCGATATTGACCGCAAAACTTTGTATAATAAATTGAAGCAGTACAAGCTCCCCTGAGAGAATCCGTTCAACCGGAATTTTCGCGACAGCGGTGGAATCAAACATTCCGCCGCTTTTTTTGTGGAGCGAATTCCACGCCTTTCAAATTTCTTTTTACCAAAAATATTGAAGTACAACTGGTTCGCGCGGGGTACGGTTTTGATCTGAATAAGGTGTATGGAGTTAAATTTGAAACACCTTGAGAAATGAAAAAGTGGTTGGTGGCAGTGCTTCTGGTTACGGCGGGTCCGATAAAAGCACAAAAGTTGATGGGGCTCAAGGGAGGAATCAACTTCTCAAATCTCGTCAATACATCCGGATTGGGTATCGACGCGTCGCAAAGCCTGCTATTGTATCATGGCGGCATCACCGGAAATTTTCCGTTTGGCAGATCATGGAGCATCCAGCCTTCATTGCTGTACATCGTCAAAGGAGCCAGGATGACGCATGGGGATCCGAACAGT
>DATDOQ010000283.1:0-3342 GCA_035293205.1 Bacteroidia bacterium | reverse complement strand
AGTTCGTGCGAAGTTGTGTTGTAATATAACCACGGAGTCGCGGAGACACGGAGCTTTTTAAAACTTTATTCATCCGTGCCTCTGTGCCTCTGTGGTTCTTTTACAACCCGGGGAAATATGACGATGTAGGGTACTGATTTTCTGTATCTCACTTATTCTTTGTTACCCTTCCAATATTTACCATTCATGTCCACAGTTCGTGCGAAGTTGTGTTGTAATATAACCACGGAGTCGCGGAGACACGGAGCTTTTTAAAACTTTATTCATCCGTGCCTCTGTGCCTCTGTGGTTCTTTTTAAAAAGGTTGCTGCAGGCGCTAAATTTTCCACACAAATCAGTCGTTCCCAAAGCTCACATCAGAACTATTTCACTTTCGGCTCTTTTCCTTTCACATAACCGCGGTACGCGCCGGAAAGATAACCGGCAACCAGAACGCCTGCTAAAAGATTTCGCTTGTTAGCATCAACGAAAAAAATCAGGCCGAGTCCATCCGTGTATTCGATTTTCCGGATCAGCTGAAACTGCCCGTAAATACCGGCGAGGTTATCGGGCCTGGATAAATAATGACCGGAATAAAGATAACGCCGGCTACTTGAGTAAGAGATGCCACCTGCTACGGCCATATGATATTTGTTGGATTTCAAACGCCACGGAACATACCCTGCATGCAGCTGGTAAACATTCCACTGGCCATAACTATCACCCGAAACAAATCCGCCGATATTGAAATAAACCTGTTTAATATGAAAACAAATATCCAGCGGCGAAATCACAAATTGGGTGCGTGGATTATTTGAATGATAAACGCCGCCTGCTCCTGCGGTCACCCAATTATCCCAGATACGGTAGCGTTTATCATCAATGACAATTTCCTGTTTGAAATTAATTTGGGGCACAGACTTCGCTGTGTCCTGCGCGCGAAGGAAACAGCTGATCAAAACAAAAGAAAAAAGAAAACACGATCGGAACGGCGTCATACAATTTGTTCCTGTAAAGATAAGGAAGCCACATCATGCTTCATCGTATCAGGATTGCCTCCTGCAAAACAAATGAAGCCAGTTGTGAAGCGATGATCATTTCATGGTCCCGACCATTTCCTCCGGGCGCACCCATGTATCAAATTGTTCGGGGGTAACATAACCGAGCTCAACCGCAGCCTCACGCAGCGTTTTGTTTTCTTTGTGCGCTTTTTTTGCGATTTCGGCAGCTTTATAATAACCGATATGCGTGTTGAGCGCGGTTACAAGCATGAGCGAATTTTCAAGATGTTTCCGGATTACCTCCAGGTTCGGCTTAATCCCTTCAGCACATTTTTCGGTGAAAGAAACACAGGCATCGCCGAGCAGCCGCGCGCTTTGCAATACATTCGCGGCGATCACCGGCTTGAATACATTCAATTCGAAATGGCCATTGGAACCGCCGATGCCCACCGTTACATCATTGCCCATCACCTGCGCGCAAACCATGGTCATGGCTTCCGGCTGCGTAGGGTTCACTTTTCCGGGCATGATCGAAGAGCCCGGCTCATTGTCAGGAATAATAATTTCACCAATGCCGCTGCGGGGACCGCTGCTTAGCAAACGGATGTCGTTCGCAATTTTCATCAGGCTGACAGCAGTGCGACGCAAAGCGCCTGAGAGTTCCACCATCGCGTCATGAGCCGCCAGCGCTTCAAATTTATTCGGGGCGGTGACAAATGGTAATCCCGTGAATTCCGCGATTTTTTTTGCAACCAGCACATCGTAACCTTTCGGTGTATTCAGCCCTGTGCCGACCGCCGTTCCGCCCAGCGCAAGCTCACGCACCATTTCGAGCGCGTTCCGGATCGCGCGCAGACTGTTGTTCAACTGCTGCACATAACCGGAAAATTCCTGTCCGAGCGTGAGTGGCGTCGCGTCCATCAAATGTGTCCTGCCGGTTTTTACAATCGCCGTAAATTCTTTCGCTTTTCTTTCCAGGCAGTCCCGCAATTTTTCAATCCCGGTAATCGTAACTTCAGCCGTCAGCTTGTAAGCTGCAATATGCATGGCCGTCGGGAACGTGTCGTTCGATGATTGCGATTTGTTCACATCATCATTCGGGTTCAGGGCTTTTTTTTCATCGGTCAGTTTTCCGCCTGAGATCACGTGTCCCCGGTAAGCGATCACCTCATTCGCGTTCATGTTGCTCTGTGTGCCGGATCCCGTCTGCCAGATCACCAATGGGAACTGGTCGTCGAGCTTGCCAGCCAGTATTTCGTCGCAAACCTGGCTGATCAGCGCGCATTTATCTTTTGGAAGCACGCCCAGGTCGAGGTTGGCGTGCGCCGCGGCTTTTTTCAGGTAGGCGAATGCATACATGATTTCTTTCGGCATGCTGCCTTCCGGACCGATTTTAAAATTGTTGCGCGAGCGTTCGGTCTGCGCGCCCCAGTATTTTTCGGCGGGCACTTTTACTTCGCCCATTGTGTCTTTTTCAATCCGGTAATCCATTGTACGAATCGTTATTTATCAGATGAATTCTTTCACTCGTTCCGTAGGACGACCGATGATCGCTTTATCACCTTTGATTAAAATCGGCCGTTCGATCAGGATCGGGTATTTAACCATTGCTTTAATCCACTTCTCTTCGGTCATCCGCTTCCCTTCAAATTTCTCTTTAAATATCGGTTCTTTTTTCCGGACAAGCGCCTCGGCCCTCATGCCCAGCTTTCCAAGCACATCTTTTAGCTGGGCTACGGTTGGTTTTTCGACCAGGTATTCAAAAATTTCAGGTTTTACGCCTTCGTCCCTCAGCACTTTCATCACTTCGAGGCTTTTGGCGCAGTTGGGTTTATGCCACACGATTAGTTTTCCTTCACCCATTTTTTTATACTTTTTCAACATTCCAGGAAGCGCCATATTCCATCAGGTATTTTTTAATGAACTCCTCCATGTTTCCATCGAGTACACCCTGCGCGTCGGAGGTTTCGTAACCGGTCCGGAGATCTTTCACCAGCTTATACGGATGCAATACATAATTCCGGATCTGCGATCCCCACTCGATTTTTTTCATGTTACCCCTGATCGCCTGCACGGTTTCCATGCGTTTGCGCATTTCCATCTCATACAATTGCGATTTTAAAAGCCGCAGCGCATTTTCACGGTTCATCATTTGCGAACGCGACTCCTGGTTCTTAATGACAATACCGGTTGGCTTATGATACAACCTTACGGCAGTCTCCACTTTGTTCACGTTCTGACCGCCGGCCCCGCCCGAACGGAAAGTTTCCCATTCCAGCTCGGAAGGATTCACGTCGATCTGGATCGTATCATCAATAAGCGGGTAAACGTACACGGAAGCGAAGGAAGTATGTCTCCGGGC
>DATDOQ010000282.1:0-2594 GCA_035293205.1 Bacteroidia bacterium | reverse complement strand
AATGTTTATCTCGCCGGTTACACAGATAGTCCGACCGGCATTGCTTCCGGTGGTTATCAGAATACGCCGGGTGGAATCACCGATGCGTTTCTCGTAAAATTTGATGCAGCGGGAAACAGGCTTTGGGCAACTTATTTCGGCGGCGCGTTTGTTGATTTTGGAAACGGAATCACTTGTGACGCAAGTGGGAATGTTTGTCTCGCCGGATGGACCAACAGCACAGCGGGAATCGCTTCCGGCGGATTTCAAAACACCTATGGCGGTGGATTTGGAACATGGGACGCGTATCTCGCGAAATTTGATGCCGCAGGAGCCTTATTATGGTCAACCTATTATGGCAGTACAGGAATCGAATACGGTTACAGCGCGTCCTCGGATCTTTCAGGCAATATTTACCTGGCCGGATTTGCAACCAGCACTACGGGCATTTCATCCGCAGGATTTCAAATGACTAACGGCGGCGGGGGCGATGCATTCATTGTTAAGTTTGACGCGGCCGGTAACCGGCTCTGGGGAACTTATTATGGTGGATCAGCTGGTGAGCTTGCGTATTGCGCGGCTGCTGATCCTTCAGGCAATGTTTATCTAACCGGCATGGCTGCAAGCACAACCGGAATCTCTTCAGCCGGATTTCAAAATTTCCTCGGAGGCACCAATGACGCGTTCCTTGTCAAATTTGACGTAAACGGCAACAGGCTCTGGGGAACTTATTATGGCGGATTTAATACGGATTATGCATTTACAGTTGCCACGGATCCTGCCGGAAATGTTTATATCGGTGGTGACACGTACAGTCTGAATGGAATTGCTTCCGCCGGATTTCAGAACAATCTTGCAGGCACGGAAAATGAATTTGTAGTCATGTTTGATTCAAGTGGCAACCGCCGATGCGCCACTTATTACGGACAAACACATGATGAGGACGGGCATATTGCGCTCGATGGAAATGGTAACGTTTATCTCTCGGGATATACATACAGTGTATCCGGCATTGCCTCCGGTGGATTTCAAAATAATTACGGCGGCGGCGGCGCAGACGCATATCTTGTTAAATTTTATACCTGTTGTTCCGCTTTCACTGCAGACGCGGATTCCACAAACGCTGCCTGCGATGGAACCTGTGATGGAACCGCAACGGTTACACCGGCTTCGGGCACCAATCCTTATACCTATTCGTGGACCACTATTCCTGCACAAACTACACAAACTGCGACCGGGCTATGTCCCGGAACGTTTTCAGTGACTATTACCGATTCCATAGGTTGTACTAAAACACAATCAGTAACCGTGGTTATGGAAACAGGTCCGTTGGCAGCGGCATCTGCTTCTACGTACAGCATTTCTTCAGGAGGCAATTCGCAGCTGAGCGCAACAGGAGGAGGCGCCTACCAATGGACACCTGTCAGTGGTTTAAGTTGCTCCGCCTGCCAGAATCCGGTTGCATCGCCAACAGTTACCACTTCATATTGTGTGCTTGTGACGGATACGAATGGCTGTTCAGATTCCGCCTGCGTAGTCATTTTTGTGGACATGCCCTGCGGCGGCGACTATTTAAGCACGATGATGCCCAATGCATTTTCGCCGGATAATAATGGTCAGAATGATCAGCTTTGCATTCCGCAGGGTCCTTGTATTGTTTCCGCGTCAATAAGCATCTATGACCGCTGGGGAGAAAAAGTTTTTGAAACGGATGATAAAAATGCCTGCTGGGATGGAATACACAAAGGCCAGGCACTGAATGCCGCTGTTTTTGTTTATTCGCTGGAAGGTGTTTTTACTAATGGCGAATCATTCAAACAAACCGGAAATATTAGCCTTGTCAGATAAAAAAGAGACTGCATGAAAAGATATTCTTTTGTTTTGAAAATTTTATTAGCGGTAATGACGCCGGCGATTCTATCCGGGCAGGACATCCATTTTTCCCAATACACTTATTCTCCGCTCACGCTGAATCCCGCGCTGACCTGTGCGTACAAAGATCTGCAGGTAACGCTCCAGTTTAAAGATCAATGGCGAATGGTCAGCGCTTACAGAACAGCCGCCGTTACATTTGAAATGAAGGGCAACCAGATGCCGTGGCTGAAAGTGGAAAAGATGACTTCCATTTACAAAAAAAAGCTGGCGCGCGGACTCGCATTTGGACTGCATGTTTTTTCGGACAAGGCCGGTGATGGAAACATGGCGCAGACGCAGGGGAATTTCAGCCTGGCTTACCATGCGCTGCTGAACCAGAACCATACCTTATCGGCCGGCCTGATGGGTGGTTTTGTACAGCGAAGCATTTCACCGGACGGACTTCGTTTTAATAACCAATACACAGGCGGAATATACAACCCGGCAATATTGCCAGGAGAAAATTTCATTAACCAGACTTATGTTTATGGCGATTACAGCGCCGGACTTTTATGGAGCTACGGCGAAGGCAGCAGGTATCTTACGGCAAATGATCAGCGTCATATCAATGCGGGCGTCTCTGTCGCGCACATCAATAATCCACCGCAAAGTTTCCTGGGAAATACCGAAGCGCGTTTATACCGGAAATGGACGGCGCATGCGGGTTCTCTCCTGGGAATTTCAAATACAAAATACTCCGT
>DATDOQ010000281.1:0-2666 GCA_035293205.1 Bacteroidia bacterium | reverse complement strand
GGCTGCGGAAAATCCGGGAAATGCTGGAGAGCCCTGAAGCGGACGCGCTTGATTTTATTGATGATTTCAAACTAAATCTTTTTGCGGAAGAAATTTTTGTTTTTACGCCGGACGGCGAAATGCGCACGCTTCCGTTCGGATCGACCGCCCTTGATTTCGCGTTTGAAATACATACAAAAATCGGAGAGCAATGTATCGGCGCAAAAGTGAATCACAAGCTTGTTCCGCTGAGCCATAAATTAAAAAGCGGCGACCAGGTTGAAATTCTCACTTCTTCGAAGCAGACGCCGAAGGAAGACTGGCTGTCCTATGTGATCACCGCGCGCGCAAAATCAAAGATCAAGACTGCGCTGAAAGAGGAAAAACGGAAAATAGCGGAAGAAGGCCGAGGAATTCTAGAACGTAAATTCAATCACCTCAAAGTTGATTTCACAATTCAGAATCTCACAGAATTGCAGAATTTTCTCCGCTTACCAAGCGCGCAGGAGCTGTTTTACCGCATTGCCAAAGGTGTGCTCACACTCAAGCATATCAAGACCTGGGCAAAAGAGAAAGAGAAACCGGTGAAGTCTGTCCGGCAGGAACCAACCCTCGAACAGGTCGTCAGGGAAGTACGCGGAAAAAAAGCAAGCGATGACGCGCTGGTCATCGGCGATAACCTGACGAAAATCGAATATAAACTTTCCGCCTGCTGCAACCCGATTCCCGGTGATGATGTTTTCGGTTTTATCACTGTGGGAGAAGGCATTAAAATACACCGGGTCAATTGTCCGAATGCCGTGCAGATGATGTCGAACTACGGCTACCGGATCGTGAAAGCGCGCTGGACCGGACAGGAGCAAATATCATTTCTCGCGGGAATTAAAGTCACCGGCATTGATGAAGTGGGCCTCGTTAACAATATCACCAAAATTATCTCCAGCGAGCTGAACGTGAACATGCGCTCGCTCAGCTTCGATACGCAGGATGGCATGTTCGAAGGAGCGATCATGTTGTTCGTGCATGACACCGCGCATCTCACCAGCCTGATGAAAAAGCTGCGGAAAGTGAATGGCGTTATTTCTGTCGCGCGGATTAATCCGAATGAAAGCAATTAGAAGGGATCCGCCTACGCTGAAGCTTCGGCGGACGAGGAAGAGTGGAGAGAGGACAATGTGTGAATGTGTGAATGTGTGAATGTGTGAATGTGTGAATGTGACAATGTGGCAATCTTAGAATTGAAAAGAGTGTGATTTTGTGAAGAAAGAAAATATGGCCCTTCATCGCCCTGACATCTACTGCATACCTTCCGACTGCTTGCAGATATTGACGCGCCGGCAATCTGACCCTTATTAATTCGTAATTTTACAGCAATGACGGATATTAATATCAGGGAAACCGTAAAGAAAATTTTTGCAGATCACCTGGGCAGTCATGGTCACCGGAAAACCCCGGAAAGATTTGCCATACTGGATGAGATTTATGTGCAGGGCGGTCATTTTGACATTGAGTCGCTTTATGTGCTCATGAAGAATAAAAAATACAGGGTAAGCCGGGCAACGCTGTATAATACGATTGAGCTGCTGCTGGAATGCGGATTGGTTACCAAGCACCAGTTTGGAAGGAACCAGGCACAATTTGAAAGGGCATATGCCTATAAGCAGCACGATCACCTGATCTGCCAGGACTGTAGCAAAGTATTCGAATTTTGTGACCCAAGAATTCAGCAAATCAAAAAAACCACGGAAGAATTTCTCACCTTTGATATTACCTCACACGCCCTGAATTTTTTTGGCCGGTGTAAAAAGCTGGCTGCTTTCGGGGCCTGCGACAACATGAAACCCTCATCCAAAATAACCTCATGAGCTTTACACAAACCCTTGTCAGCAAACACCCTGTTGCCATCATCGCGCTTAACGGCGAACTGATTGACCGGCAGCAGGCGCAGCAGTTGCTTGATATGACGAATGAGCTGATAGAAGCAGGACAGAGCCGGATTGTAATGGAACTGTCTGAGCTGAAGTACATGAACAGCACCGGGCTGAACGCGATGATAAATGTACTTACCAAATCGAGGAAAAACGGCGGCGATCTTGTGATTGCCGGAATTTCACGCAAAATGCAGGAACTCCTGCTCGTTACCAAACTCAATGCAGTCTTTACCGTAACCGGCACCGCAGAAGAAGGTGTGCGCCGGTTCAATTCATAAAAAAAATAATGAAGGCAGAAGTTCTACTCGGTCTCCAGTGGGGTGACGAAGGGAAAGGAAAAATTGTTGACGTGCTCACACCACGTTATGATATTATCGCACGTTTCCAGGGAGGTCCGAATGCAGGGCACACACTGGAATTCAGTGGGATCAAACATGTGCTGCATACCATTCCTTCCGGCATTTTTCACGAAAACACGATCAATGTCATTGGTAATGGAGTTGTGATTGATCCGGTTATTCTCAAACGCGAAATTGACGCGCTGAAGAAGCTGGGCGTTGAAGTAAGCCGGCGCCTGCTTGTTTCGCGCCGCGCGCACCTGATCCTTCCCAGTCACAGCCTGCTCGACAAAGCTTCGGAAGCGGCAAAGGGTACTGATAAGATTGGATCCACTCTGAAAGGAATCGGTCCGACTTATATGGATAAAACAGGGCGGAACGGCTTGCGCGTAGGGGATATTGATTCAAATGATTTTCG
>DATDOQ010000280.1:0-3006 GCA_035293205.1 Bacteroidia bacterium | reverse complement strand
GCACTGTGGTTGCAACCGGACTTTTTATCGAATTGCCTAATGGTTATGAAGCACAGATACGTCCGCGTAGCGGTCTCGCGGCAAAACACGGAATTTCCGTTCTCAACAGTCCGGGAACAATTGACGCGGATTACAGGGGCGAGATCAAAGTGATCCTGGTGAATCTTTCCAATGATATTTTTATTATTAACGACGGCGAACGCATTGCGCAAATGGTGGTAGCAAAACATGAACAGATCAATTGGCAAGCGGTAGATGAGCTGGCCGCGACCGGCCGCGGTGAAGGCGGATTCGGCCACACCGGAACAAAATAACGCGTATGAAAATCATTATCCCGATGGCGGGCATGGGCAAAAGGATGCGCCCGCACACACTCACCGTACCAAAACCCTTATTGCCGGTTGCAGGCAAGCCGATTGTTCAACGGCTGGTGGAAGATATCGCTACGGTTTGTAATGAGCCGCTGGAAGAAATTGCATTCGTCATCGGTCCTGATTTTGGCAGTGAAGTTGAAAAAATGCTGACCGGCGTTGCGGAAACGCTTGGCGCGAAAGGCAGCATTTGGTACCAGGAAGAAGCGCTGGGCACTGCGCATGCCATCATGTGCGCGGCGCCTGTTCTTGAAGGAAAAGTAGTGGTGGCATTTGCCGATACGCTTTTCAAAGCGGATTTCAAGCTGGACGTTTCAAAGGAAGGAATTATCTGGGTGCAGAAAATCGAAGATCCGCGCGCGTTCGGTGTTGTCAAAGTGGATGCGCAGGGCCACATCACGGATTTTGTTGAGAAACCGCAAGAATTTATCAGCGACCTGGCCATCATCGGCATTTATTATTTCCGCGACGGACTTAATCTGCGCAAAGAGCTCAGCTACCTGCTCGACAATAATATCCGTGAAAAAGGCGAATACCAGCTAACCAACGCGCTTGAGAATATGAAAAACAAAGGCGTGAAATTTGCTCCGGGTACAGTGACTGAATGGCTCGACTGCGGGAATAAAGACGCAACCGTTTACACCAACCAGCGTGTGCTCGAATTCCGGAAAAACAGCGAGCAACTGATAGCCGGTTCTGTAAAAAATGAAAACAGCAAAATCATTCCGCCCTGTTTTATCGGTGAAAATGTGCGGCTTGAGAATTCGGTGATCGGACCTTATGTATCAATCGGCAACAATACTGTCGTGAAAAATTCCGTTATTAAAAACAGCATTGTGCAGCAACATTCCGTTCTGAACAATGTTTATCTCGATAACTCAATGCTTGGCAGTCATGCAAGCGTTGAGGGCGTCACCGGTTCGCTCAGCGTTGGCGATTATAACGTGATAATCGATACAAATATCCGCCAGGAACTTTCGGCCATATTGAAGCCGGGCGATAAAGGCGAAAAAGCTCCATGAGTAAAATCTTTTTCATTCTGGTTATCTGTTCTGTTTTTCTCGCCGGCGCGTGCAAACATCACAAGCGTGCGTCCGGTCCAGCCCCATCTGATCAGGAAACTTCCGCTTCTGACCGGGAAAACGGAATGACTGCAGGGAAGGCAACAGAAGAGGAAACATTTGTGCAGGGTTGTATTGAAAAAACATTGGGAAACGACCGCCTTGCGCTTGGATTTTTCCAGGAATGCCTGCATATGAACCCCGGCAATGCTGCGGCGAATTATGAAGTGGCCGGCTTGTATGCAAAAAGCGGCCAGAAAGACCGCGCTGTGGGATACGCGAAAACCGCTTCCACGCTGAATCCCGCTAATCCCTGGTACCGGATCCGTTATGCGGAACTGCTTTTGGAAACTGGTCAGCATGAAGCGGCGGCGAAAATTTACAAGGCGCTTTCCGATAGTCAGCCGGACAATGTGGATTATTTATTTTATTACGCTTCGGCGCTTGTGAAAACCGGAAAATTCGATGATGCATTAAGCGTGTATGCAAGGATCGAATCCATCGAAGGTATTTCAGATACCCTTGCATTTTCCCGGATTCTCGTTTACCGCGCGAAAAATGATCCGGCCGGCGAAGAAAAAACGATCCGGGATCTGCTGATGGCTTTCCCTGAAAATACAAAGCATTATTACCTGCTTGCCGATTTTTATGCGAGCCGGAATCAACAGGAAAAAGCAGCGGAAGTTTGCCGGAAAATGATCAGCAAATTTCCCACGCTCGTAATGCCGCGCCTGTTGCTTGCGGAAATTTACGCGGCACAGAACCAATCCCGTCCCGCTTTTTCAGAGGCGGCAAAAGCATTCGCGCTTCCGGATGGCATGCAGGAAAAAATCGCGCTTGTGAAAAATTGGTATCCCGTTTCGGATACATCTGCAGCTCTTTCACCGGCACAGCAAAAAGAAGCGGATTCGCTTTGCAGCATTCTCCGGCGCGTGCACCCGGACGATGCCGGCACTTTTTTTCTCAGCGGAGATTATTTATACAAGGAAGAAAAATGGAAAGAGGCGCGCGAATTATACCGCAAAGGCATATTGCTTAGCGATGCTTCCTACGAGCTTTTTCTGCGCATCCTGCTCATCAACGACCGGCTGAAAGATCATGCCGCGCAGTTGAAAGATTGCGCCCTCGTAATTGAGTCGTACCCGACGCAGCCAGAACCGTATTATTACCGCGGAATGGTGCATTACATCAACAAAGATTACCAGAAAGCGATCGCTGATCTTGAAACCGCGAAAGATCTGAATTTTCAAAACAGGCCGCAGGAACTTAAAATCATGCTTGGGCTGATTGAAGCGTACCGCGCAACTGGCGATCATCTCAAAGCGGATGATCTCGCGGAAAAAATAAAAAACATGCCCGAAACGGAATAGCAGGTATGATGAAGAGCGGTAAAGCGGCATTTATTTTCTTACTGGTTTTTTCCGGCCTGGTCATTTTGTCTTTTGATTCCTGCAAATCGCGCAAACCCGTGCAAACCGAACCCACCGGCTGCAAGGCAGGCATACTTTTGCCGCGCGCGCTGATCGCGGAAATGCGCTCGAACGAATTCCAATTCGAATGGTTCTCCGCCCGGT
>DATDOQ010000279.1:0-2676 GCA_035293205.1 Bacteroidia bacterium | reverse complement strand
GGCGGGCTGGATGCTTTGAGCACTTTAAATCAGGTTCCGGCTTGAGGAGGTATGGTGCCTTTGGTTCAATGAATTACCTTACAGGCAATGCCGTTTTAACGAAGTACGGCGAAAAATCCTTTCAAGATATTTGGAAAATGTTACCTAATTAGCTAACTTTGTTCGGTGACCAATACGACAATCAGAGAGGTCTTCTATTATAAAGACTATTATCTCGACTTTTTTGCAAAACTAAAACCGGAGGTTAAGAAAAAGTTCAACTGGACACTGCAACTTATTACGGTAATTGACCGGGTGCCAGAAAAATATCTTAAGCACTTAACTGGAACAACCGGAATTTATGAAGTTAGGGTTGAAGTTGGGTCAGATATTTATCGAGTCTTTTGCTTCTTTGACAAAGGACAATTAATCGTATTGGTTAATGGTTTTCAAAAGAAAACTCAAAAGACTCCAACAAACGAAATAGAATTAGCAGAGAAACTAAAAAAACAATACTTCAATGAAAAAGGCAAATAAAAACCTGACTTCATTTGCTGACCATTTAGACAAGCAATATGGAAAACGTGGAACTAAAAAAAGAGAAACCTACGAAGAAGGATTTGAAGCTTTCAAACTCGGTGTAATGCTTCAGGAACTTCGTAAAGACCAGGGCATGACACAAGAACAATTGGCTGAAAAATGTGGCACGACGAAGACTTACATTTCCCGGATTGAAAATAACGCAAGTGATATCAGACTTTCGACACTTATGAGAATTATAAGTGAAGGACTCGGTGGACATTTAAGATTGAGTGTCGACATTTAATGGCATTTACAATGTTCAGACTACTTAAATTCCTAACAGGAATATTCAGGACAAAAAAAATCCGGAAGCAAAAATGGAGTGTCGCGTTTAAATGCGTTATCAGGTCGGCGCCGCCGCCGCTGGTTAAGAAAGAAAATAATGCGGCTAATGAAAAAACACCGCCATAAATACCCCCTAACCGTTTACAAACGGATATAAACGTTTGAAAACGACTATCCCGGTTTTTCGGTTTTACATTAGCCTCCCTTATATATGTGGAGGCTTTTTTTTGCATTAACCCTGTTCCTGTCCGTAAACGGATTTACGCAAACCCCATCGGGAGTGAGCTATCCCTTTGCGAGCTGTATTGGCGGAAGTTGTCCGGGAACTGCAACTATTCCGAGCCATATTTCCGCTACGTATTTCGATACGATCAATGAAGTGCTTTATCTCGGCGGACGCTTTAACGACATGGGAGGAAATTCCAGGCCGGGACTGGCAGCGGTGAATGCCGCGAATGGAACTCTCCTTTCCTGGTCTCCCATTGTTGACAACGGGTACGTTTTTTCAATCGCCAAATCAGGTGACACGGTGATTGTCGGCGGAACATTTACACAGATCAATGGCACCACACGAAACCGGATCGCCGCGATAAGCGCTTCAACCGGGAGCCTGCTCTCCACTTTTGCAACCGGAACAACTGTTTCCACAGATACGGTGATGTCGTTGATGGTGCTGGGCGGAAAAGTTTACGCGGGCGGACGTTTCACCAATATCGCCTCAACCGCGCGCACCAACCTCGCGCGATTCACCCTGTCAACCGGCGCGCTCGAAAGTTGGATTTCTACGCCAACCGTTAACGGTCCTGTGAAAAAACTGCTTTGGTTTGGAACTTCCATCGTCACACTCTGCGATAACCCGGCGGGACCACAAAGCGAAATTTCCACGCTCACAATCGTAACCGGGGCACGAACGCTTCGCGCACAAACAGAAATCGATGAAAAGATCAACGATATGGCGCTTCGGGGTTCGCTTGCCTATGTGATCGGCACTTTCAGCCAGATCAATTCGATATTCCGCTACACCACGGCCGCGTGTGATCTTACCAATGGGAATGTAACTGCATGGAACCCGGCGCCTGCTACCTTCAGCTATGACACACGTTGCCGCTACAGCATCGAATATTTTCGCGACAGCCTTTACATCGGAACTTTTGATGCGGGTTCGAATAATCCGGCTTATCATAAAATGTATGTGAGCCATTATGTAAACGCTAACCTGCGCGTATTAAAAACCTACCAGTCAAACCTGACAGGATTAAATGGATACTACAATGATGCTATTATTATTGGCAACGCGCGTATGCTGGAAATAGAACGGTTCGCACAGCACACGGCTTTCCCCAGCGGTTCGATCAATTGCAAATTTTACAGCTACTGCCTCAAACCTCCTTCGCTTCCCGGCATATGGACATCCGCGCCAACCCTGGTCTGCCCTGGCGACACGAACATTCTTTACAGCGTGTTGCATGCCGGATATTTCAGCGCTTACAACTGGCAATCTCTAAGCGCCAATGCAGTTCCAACACCAAACCTGAATACGGCGTTAGTTGATTTCAATGACAACTTCAGCCCAGGTACTCAAATACGAATTTGGGGAATAACATCCTGCGGGATTTCTACCACTTTGTTCCGGGCCATTAACGTTACAGCCCTGCCACTTCCCGATGCAAATGCGGGCCCGGATGATTCATTGAATTGTGTTATTTCACAACTTACATTGCATGGCACTTCTGCAACTGCTGGTGCCAGCTTTACCTGGGACTGGTCAACGGGAGCTGCCAATGCGGATTCTGTGCAGGTGAATTCGCAGGATAGTTATGTACTGACCGT
>DATDOQ010000278.1:0-2761 GCA_035293205.1 Bacteroidia bacterium | reverse complement strand
GAAATGTGCTCCGGAAAACTAACGGGTTCATCTCCACATAAGATATCGCTTGGAAAGCTTCCGCCCGAAGTTTATGAATTATGCATTATTGATGGCGACCGCGTGATCAATGCAAAATTTCGCGTCGAAAACAAATAAACTAAGAAGCTGTTTAGGAATTATCTTTTTTTCCGGTAACAAAAACCGGTAAAAGCGCGCAACTTATTAAGCGCTGTGTCTCTTGCTTCTAGAAATCCCATGTGACCTGCTTTTTCCAGGATAACAAGCCGCGCGGTTTTTGGAAGCTTTTTTTGTTGTTCAAGCGATTTAACCGGGATCACATTGTCGCGGGCGCCCGCGATGAACAGCACCGGGTAGGGCGCGAATTTTAAAATCAGCTCACGGTTGACACGAATCTTCATTCCTTCGAGGCACGCGACGATCGCCTGTTTTTTGGTTTTCGCCGCCATGCGCCGCATCCAGTTGATCTCCTTCCGGAAATACCGCTGGTTGGCAACCGCGAATAAATTTATCATGAGCTGGTTGGTGTATTTTACCGGGTTGCGTTTGACGATCCGTATCGCACGATCGCGGTCCAGCTTTTTTTCTTCGTTGTCGGCCAGTGCGGTGGAATGAAAAAGACAAAGCCCGCTGACATTTTCCACATATTTTTCCGCAAAGGCAAGCGCCACGTAACCACCCAATGAATGCCCGGCGAGCACATACCTGCGCAGCCCAACTTCATCCATCACATCTTTGACCACATCCGCCATTCGTTCCATTCGCTGCACATAACCAAGCGGATCCGATTTACCATGCCCGGGAAAGTCAATTGCAATCACACGAAATTTTTTTGCCAGGTCATTTGCGAACCCGTTGCCGAACCAAACTTCGAGTGATTCCAGAAAACCATGCAGCAGAACAACTGCGCGGCCTTTGCCGGTATCGGAATAGCGAATCTTCGCGCCACGGGAAAGCATCGTTTTGGTCGCGGGAACTTTCGGTGCAAATACACGCTGCTGCATCATAAAAAAATCCGGAATTAGAATTTCCTATACCTGTCGTTTCAATGACGGTCCCGGAAACCTTACTATTTCTTCATGAGCGATTCGATCTCATCCGCTTCGATCGGGATGTTTTTCATGAGATCAACCGGAGCCTTTTTCGTAATGAGCATATCATTTTCAATCCGGATTCCGATGGCTTCTTCAGGGATATAAATTCCCGGCTCACAGGTAAAAACCATTCCCGCTTCAAATTTCCGGTAACGGCTTCCGACGTCATGCACATCGAGCCCGAGGTAATGGGAAGTGCCATGCATGAAGTATTTTTTATAAGCCGGCATTGCGGGATCCTGTTTTTTAATCTGCGCCTTCGTGATCAGCTTCAATCGCACCAGCTCTTCTTCCATTGCCTTGCCAACTTCTTTGTGATATGCTGCAATGGTATTGCCAACCACCAGGCGTGACATTGCAAAACGCATCACACGCAAAACAGCATTGTAAACCGCTTTCTGGCGCTTTGTAAATTTCCCGTTGACAGGGATCGTCCGGGTAAGATCACTCTGGTAATTTGCGTAGCCGGCTGCAAAATCAAGCAATAAAACATCGCCATCACCACATTTTTTGTCATTGATGTTGTAATGGAGCACGCACGAATTTTTTCCGGAAGCAATGATCGGCTCATAACCGGCAAATCCAGCGCCGGCACGAATAAATTCATGGGCAAGCTCCGCTTCGATCTCATATTCCCATACACCCGGTTTTACAAATCCAAGCAGCCGCCGGAATCCTTTTTCAGTCAGGTCACACGCTTTGCGGATCAGTTCCACTTCAATCTCTGATTTAACCGCTCGAAGCTCATGCATGATGGGCGCGCTGCGGAGGTAGTTATGACCGGAATAAGTTTTTTTACACCATTGAATAAAGCGCGCGTCGCGTGTGTCCACTTCGATAACGGAACGCACATGCTCATTTGTATTGATGTAAATATTTTCCGCTTCCACAACGAGTGAAAAGAAAACCTGGTTGAACTGGTGCGTCCAGTAAACTTTCGCTATTCCCGAAACTTTCGTTGCCTGTTCTTTGGAAAGTTTTTCGCCTTCCCAAACTGCAAGAAGTTCGCTGGTTTCGCGCACGAACAGCACTTCCTTATGCTCATCGGGCGCGTCGGGAAAAATAAGCAGGATGGTTTCTTCCTGGTCCACCCCGCATAAATAAAACAGGTCGTTGTTCTGGCGGAATTTCATGGTGCCGTCGGCATTCGTCGGCATGATATCATTCGCATTAAAAACCGCGATGGATTTTGGCAGAAGCTTTTTCGTAAAATGTTTTCTGTTTTCAATAAACAGGCTATTGTCGACCGGAGCGTAGCGCATAGATTTCAGTTAGGGGTTTAAAGATATTTAGAATTAGTTTGAATAAGCGCCAGGTTTCATAATTATCTGTGAACCAGTGACCCGGTGACTAAATTTGTCTATCGGAAAAACTTGATGAAAACCATCACGGTGATTACATTTGTGACCGCGCCGGATACCCTTCACTTCCCCGGCAATAAAGCGTATGACCAAGTTTATCACTTCTTCCCTCGGAAAAAAAGCTGTAATGGCGCTTTCCGGCGGGTTCCTGATTCTTTTTCTGCTCGAACACCTTTATACCAACGTTCATCTGTTTTTTGGCGATGGCGGTGTGGCGTTCAACGAAGCTTCACACAGCATGGTGCACAACCTGCTGATAAGGATCATCGAATTCGTGCTCTTTTTCGCAATTGTGATTCACGTAGC
>DATDOQ010000277.1:0-3465 GCA_035293205.1 Bacteroidia bacterium | reverse complement strand
GGATTCCGGCAATAACAACATTAACTAGCGGTCCCGCCAGCGCCATCCAAAGTTCCTGCGATGGTTTTTCCGGAATTCTTTCAAGCGATGCCACGCCGCCAATCGGCAACAACGTAATGCTTTTCGCAGGAAAGCCGTATTTGCCCGCAACCAGCGCGTGACCCAGCTCGTGCAGCACCACACAAACAAAAAGTGAAAGAATAAATAAAATTGAATTGACACCCGCTTTCCATTCGCCCGTGGCGGAAAAGGCGGAAAAAAATGCCCAGATAATGAGTATGAGAAATGTCCAGTGAATGTAAATTGCAATGCCTTTTATTTTCCCGAGTGATAATGACCAGCGCAGCTTATCCATGTTCCTGAGTTTTTGTGCGTTAAGCAATCTTCAATTTTCATGCTAAACAAACAGAAAGGTACTACTTCGGGCATCGTATTGGAAATATGGTTTACTTTTGCCCTGAAACCAATAATCACGGCCACCCATGAAAAAACTTGTACTCTTCTCAGCACTTTGCCTGCCGGCTGTTTCTTCAAATGCGCAGACCGGTATGGATACGCTTCTCTGGGAAAATTTCAACTTTGAAAATATTCCCCCTTATATAATTACTGGTTTTCCCCCTGGAGTTTTATTGGATACCAGCTGGTATAACCTGGACCTGGATATGCAGGCCGATCAAAGCGGGGTAAACCGTCCGGATGAATGGTTCAGCGGCTTAGCTTTTTCGGACGTGGACACCGTTGGTAATTCCGGTGTTTTCCTGAGCAATTCCTGGACCTTTATTACAACAGCTCCCGTGCAGAATTTCCTGATAACAAAAGCAATTTTCATCAGTGATACAACTGCTGAACTTTTCTGGAAATCTGCGCCGTATCAGACCCCGCGTTATCTGGACGGTTACCAGGTTCTTGTTTCGACAGGCGACAACGATCCGCTGAATTTTACAGATACTCTTTTCAGGGCCAGCGAATATGATTCTCTGGTCAACTCCGCCGCTCCAAACGATTTCGCATCTTATGCTATTAGTCCTGCACCTGGTCCCAACCCGCTCGATCCGTTTGTTCACGGAATTGATGGAACGTATGTAGAATTTACAAACGATTCAGCGCGGCTGCTCGGTCAACTCCGGCCGTTTAACGTAAGTCTCGCGCAGTACAGCGGCATGTGGATCTATATTGCGATTGTGCATGGTACCATTGATGACAACCTGCTTTCCATCGACGACGTTCTGGTGACCGGGACGGATATCACCGGACTTTCAGAAAGCAGCGGAAGCGTTTCATTTATTGCGTTCCCGAATCCTGTTCAGGATATTGTTACGCTTCAATACACGCTCCCGGCATCTACACCTGTTACAATAAATGTTTACAATGTCGCTGGCCAGCTGGTTAAGACTGAAAACAAAGGACCCCTGGCCATGGGGGAACAGCAGGCAAAAATTGATCTCGGTGAACTGGCAGCAGGCGCATATCGCGTTGAGCTTGTCACAGAAAGCGGCAGCTCGAACAGCAAAGTGATTGTTGAATAAAAGACAAAAAGGAGAAACCAGAATTACCTTAGTAACATTTATTCTGGTTTCTTCCTTTTGCTTATTCAGCCTGGTTCAATTATCCTGTCAATATTTTTTTTATTGAAATTCCTCAAGACGCGCGAACCGCTGCGTCACCCAACGGTCCAGATCTTTTTCGGTGCGAAGCACACGCATGACCAGCGGCTCTTCAAGTCCCTCGCGGTATTCAAGGATCACTTCAGCTTCCATCCGCAGATCATAGCGCATCGAGGCAAGCATGGCACGGATTCGCTCTGCGGCAAGCGTTTCGCCCAACGCTGTCAAACGCCTGTATTCATTTTCAAGATCCGACAGGTCATACCTTCTCTGCATGTACAGTAAAGTTACGTTTATACTGCTGCAACCGGTTGTATTTTACTACTGACTGAAAATAAGATTGCACATTTAAACGACCTTTGCGGCATGGACAAGCAGCTTCCGGTTGAGGAAATAATTGACGAAATAAAATCAGCGCTCGTTTCCGGAAACACATTGATCCTCCAGGCTCCACCGGGCGCCGGTAAAAGCACTTTTCTTCCCGCGCAGCTCCTGGATGAACCATGGCTCAAGGGAAAAAAAATTTACATGCTTCAGCCACGCAGGCTCGCAACCAAAGCCGTTGCAGCCCGGCTCGCTTACCAGCTGAAGGAAGAAGTGGGTGAAACTGTCGGCTACCGGATTCGTTTTGAAAGCCGAACCGGCAAAAACACCCGGCTGGAAATTCTTACAGAAGGCATTCTGACGCGCATGCTCCAGGAGGATGGCGCGCTAGAAGATGCGGGCATGATCATCCTGGATGAATTTCATGAAAGAAGCATCCATGCTGATCTGGCACTTGCCCTTGCCCGGGAAATTCAGCTTTATCTCCGGCCGGATCTGCGGCTGCTCATCATGTCGGCTACGCTCGACGGCGCAAAAATTTCAACGCTGCTTGGTAATGCGCCCATCATTACCAGCAAAGGCCGGCAACATCCTGTTCAATTTCATTATGCGGGCTATGACGAACAAATTCCATTGCCTTCGCAAATGACACGCATTATTCTTCGCGCGCTGAAGGAACATGCAGGTGATGTGCTTGCGTTTCTTCCCGGGGCGGCGGAAATTATGCGCACGGCGGAATTGCTTGAAAATGAAAATGCCGGCGCAAAAGTTTTTCCATTGTATGGCGATCTGCCATTAGCGAGGCAAATGGAAACGCTGCAACATGATCCGGATGGAAAAAGAAAGATTGTTCTTGCCACTTCCATCGCAGAAACAAGTCTTACCATTGAAGGAATTCAGGTGGTGGTGGATTGCGGCTGGTCGCGTGTGCCGCGGTTTGATCCGTCGAGCGGTTTAATGAAGCTTCAAACGGTGCGCGTAACGAAAGATGCCGCGGATCAACGCGCAGGGCGCGCTGGCAGGCTTGGGCCGGGAGTGTGTTACCGCCTTTGGACCGAAGGTTACAATCATCATCTCGTGCCACATCGTTCACCGGAAATCCTTGAAGCGGATCTTGCCGCTCTTGTTCTTGACCTCGCCAAATGGGGTACGGCCGATCCTGAAAAATTGGCCTGGCTTACTCCACCACCCGCAGGCGCCGTTGCCCAGGCAAAAATGCTGCTGCGGGAATTAGGCGCGCTGGAGGGAGAAAAAATTACAGAACGCGGGAAAGAAATGGCCCGTCTGCCAACACATCCGCGCCTGGCTCATCTTTTAACGGAAGCAAAAAAATCCGGATCCGTTTCGCTCGCGACAGACATCGTTGCATTGCTGGAAGAACGCGATCCGCTTTTGCGGGATGCAGGCGCTGACCTCGTCCTTCGGTTGGAAATTCTGCGCAAATGGCGAAGCAAACAACCGGTCAACGCAGACCGTAAGCGGCTGGAGCGGATCGAACGTGTCGCGTTATCATGGCGAAATATTTTCAAAGAACGTT
>DATDOQ010000276.1:0-2607 GCA_035293205.1 Bacteroidia bacterium | reverse complement strand
ACCGAAGAACAATTGAAAAAAGACGGCAAAAAATATAAAACCGGTTCTTTCCCTTTCAAAGCCAGCGGCCGCGCGCGCGCCAGCATGGACACAGACGGTTTAATTAAAGTGATTGCTGATGCTGAAACTGACGAAATTCTTGGCGTTCACATGATCGGCCCCCGCGCTGCGGACCTGATCGGCGAAGCGGTAGTCGCAATGGAATTCCGTGCCAGCGCGGAAGACATTGGCCGCATGAGCCACGCGCATCCTACCTACAGCGAGGCGTTCAAAGATGCCTGCCTGGATGCTTCGGCGAAAAGAGCCCTCAACATTTGATTTAATAGATGCGTTTGCTTTCGCTGTTTTTTCGCTGATGTAAAAGGTTAATGTGGTAATGTGATAATGTGTGAATGTGCCGAATGGGGTTAATGGGAAAATGGGGTTAATGGGGTTAATGGTCCGAAGGAAATCCTATGGAGGAAAATAATTCGCGTAATTCGCGTAATCCGCGTAATCCGTGGCTAAAGACCGGAGTTCTTCTGATAAATCTTGGAACGCCGGATAGTCCGTCAAATGCGGATGTAAAAAAATACCTGCGCGAGTTTTTGATGGATAGGCGCGTCATTGATAAAAATGCGCTTGTCCGATGGTTGCTGGTTAATTTGCTGATCGTTCCGTTGCGCGCACCGAAAACTGCGAAACTTTACCGGAAAATCTGGACTGAAGCAGGATCACCGCTGCTCGTGCATGGAATGGAGCTGCAGAAAAAACTGCAGGAATCGCTGGGCAAAGATTACCTCGTTACGCTCGCAATGCGTTACCAGTCGCCGTCAATCAAATCTGCATTGGAGAAATTGAAAGCAGCGCGTGTGACAAAAATTATTGCGGTACCACTCTATCCGCAATACGCTTCCTCTTCGACCGGCTCTTCGATTGAAAAGCTTCTTTGCGAAATTAAAAGCTGGGAAGTAACGCCCGAAATCCGGATCGTTTCGAAGTTTCATCATTTGCCCGGTTATCTTGACTCCATCACTGCTGCCGCCGGTGATTGTGATCATCGCGCATATGACCATGTGCTGTTCAGCTTTCACGGGTTGCCGGAAAGGCATATCAGAAAATCAGATGCGGATTATGGCGATGGACAATGTGTTTTTGGAGAATGTTGTGAAACGGAACGACCGGGTAATTATTTCTGTTACCGCGCGAACTGTGTGCAAACAGCAAATGCGCTTGCACAGCGACTCGGCATTCCACGTGAAAAATACACGGTAAGTTTCCAGTCACGGCTGGGACGTGATCCCTGGCTTAAACCTTATTCCGATCACGAAATTGAGCGCCTTGCCAAAGCCGGAAAGAAAAAGCTGCTCGTCTTCTCCCCTGCTTTTGTTGCGGATTGCCTCGAAACCATCTATGAAATTGGTATTGAATATGACGGGATCTTCCGGAAACATGGCGGAGAAAAAGTGCAGTTGGTTCCTTCCCTGAATGCCCGGCCCGAATGGGTGGAAGCGCTGAAACAACTGGTAATTTCAGAATAATAATTTCTGCCGGGCGTTCGCTCACAATCAACGCTTACTTTTAACCGTGCAAAAGAGTCCCGTCGATAAAGAGATCGCAACCGGCGAACTGAACAGGATGCTGGCGCTTGCCGCCGGAAATTTTGATCAGGCCTGCGTGCTTTTTCATAATTCTGAAAACGAAGACGAAAAAAAAATCCTCGCGGGTTTTGGCGCAAACAGGTCGGTTCGTATTACAGAACCCGGCAACGCGCTTACGGCTTTGAATCCTATGCTTGCTGCCAATGACAGTTATTTGTTTGGTTTACTCTCCTATGATCTTAAAAATGAAATTGAAGAGCTTGCCAGCCGGCATGAAAATAACATCGGTTTCCCCGCTCTCCATTTTTTTGATCCGGAAATCCTGGTGAAAAAAAGTTTTGGAAGCGAACTTTTTATCCAGGGTGAACGGCAAAAGCTGCAACCGGCTAAAAGAATTGCAGGCGCCGGACCAGTGATTCCGTGGGCGCGAACTTCAAAAGAAAAGTATCTCGCTTCGGCAAATGCTTTGCTTGCGCACATCCAGCGTGGTGATATTTACGAGATCAACTATTGTCTGGAATTTTTTGCGGAAAATGTCAGGATCGATCCCGCTGAAGTTTATCTGCGTTTATGCGAATTGACTGTTGCCCCGTTTTCAGCCTTATACAAATGCGGGAGCAGCTGGCTGCTTTGCGGGAGCCCGGAACGGTTTCTCAAAAAAGAAGGCCGAAAAATTTTTTCGCAGCCCATCAAAGGCACACGTCCGCGCGGAAAAACGCCGGAAGAAGACGCGCTTCTGAAACAGGAATTACAAAACGATCCGAAAGAACGCAGCGAAAATGTCATGATCGTGGACCTGGTACGGAATGATCTTTCCTGCATCGCCGCAAAAGGATCCGTAAAAGTGGAAGAGCTTTTTGGCATTCATACTTTTAAAACTGTTCACCAGATGATCTCCACCGTAAGCGCTGAGCTCCGGCCCGCGCGTTCAGCGATTGATGTGCTCAGGGCCACTTTTCCGATGGGCTCGATGACCGGCGCGCCAAAAATCCGGGCCATGCAGCTCGCCGATCAATACGAAGAAATG
>DATDOQ010000275.1:0-3570 GCA_035293205.1 Bacteroidia bacterium | reverse complement strand
ATAGCCATCGTGGCTTCGGCGGACAACTGGGATTAATTTAAATAATGCGGAACCAGACCGCTTACCGCCTACCAACCTACCGCCTACCTCATAAAAGCGCCCGCCGGTTTATTACCTTTGAACCGCAATGGAATACTACGTTTATCTGATGGCGCTGCATATCATTTTTATGGTCAGCTGGTTTGCGGCGCTGTTTTATATGCCGCGATTGCTGATCTATCACGTGGAAGCAGCGGGAAAGGATGAGCCGGAAAGAAGCATTCTTGGCAATCAGTTTAAGATCATGCAGCGCAGGTTGTGGAATATCATCGCATGGCCTTCAATGATCCTGACGTGGGTGTTTGGACTTTGGTTGCTGGTGCTAAATCAAATTGCAGTGATTGACGCAATACCAGTAAAAAACCTGATGACCGAGGCCTGGTTTATTCTTAAGCTGTTATTTGTAACCGCGCTTAGTTTTTATCATTTCCAGACACATATTCTTTTCAGGCGGCAGCAGCGGGATGTTTTTCGCTGGCGCTCTTTTCAATTGCGGCTTTGGAATGAGGTCGCCACGCTTTTTCTTTTTATCATTATTTTCCTCGCTGTTCCAAAACAAAATTCCGGCTGGGTATGGGGAACCCTGGGTGTGCTGATCCTTGCCGCAGGAATTATTGGCGCTACTGCCCTCTACAGATGGAAACGGCAGCAGAAGAATGACGACGAAAATATCCGGTAAGATTTAGGGGCATCTCTACTAACCCGGCATTACTTCGTTGGCTGCGCAGCTCAAAATCCTCATTTACGAAGAGTAAACTCCGGTTTTTCGTTCCGGATAACCCGGAACCGCCTCGTCCTGCCGGATTATTAGAGATGCCCTGGGTTGTTTTTTTGAATGATCTGAAAAAGACCGCGAAGCAATTTTTTGCTTACTGCTCTTTCATGATCCACGCTTCGGGAATTTCAGCGCGGACCAGCCTTACAAATTCTTTGGCTTCATCTTTTGTGGAAAAGGATGCAACACCGACATGCGTAAGCTTACTGCGCGATTGATCAATGATCACCGGTTTGTAACCCTTCGCCTGCATATCATTCATGAATTTTTCCACATTTTTCGGAATGCCGAAACATCCACCCACCACATAATAGCGGGAACCTTTTACTCCCTTCGGCGTAAAGGCCTGCTTTCCCTGCTTTTGCATCACCTGCGTGGTATCAGGCGGAACTTTAAAAATGTTTACGATAACCGGTGACGCCTGATCGTCTAGTGTGATCCGTGCGATGCCATTCGTGTCAGCCTGCAATTGCTCTACTGGATTTTCCACAACCGTATCCTTGTACCATTGGATCGTTTTGTATTCCGGCGCTTTTTTCTTTTCCAAAAATCCAAGGCCGGCTACACCGTCGCCATTTTTGGTTGTGATCCAGATGGTGGCAATAATCAGAAAGGGTAACAGAATGGCAGCTGCTGCCAGCATTCTCCGCGTTTTTCGACGATCGCCGGCTTTCCGTTCGTTTGCTTCAGGCACGACACGGTCCACGCGCTGAACAGGTTTCCTTTTTTCACCAGCCTGCTCGCGCATGACCGGCATTGACTGGAATGACGATAAACCAAAAGAATCCACGAGGTAATTGACCTCCGGAAATGCTTCGAAGCTGATAATGTTTTCCGGGTCGAGCGAAAATGTGCCGATGTTGTGCAGTTCCGCTTTCTTACCGGCCTTTAGTTGTGACTGAACGCCAGATGCAAATTCATTTATCCCGGTCATCGCCTCATCAAACGTGCACTGCATTTCTGAAGCGATCGCCTGTGCCAGGAGTCCATCGTTCTGCTGAAGGAATTTATTAAAAACGATCTGCTTACCCGGTGGTGCGAAGGTATGGCGAGCCGGGTGAATTTTCGCGGGTGCGTAAGTGCAAACGAATGCCCCGAATCCAGGGATCACCACGCAGTCATGCCTGAACAGCAGTTCACTAATATATAATGATACATTCAGGGTCTCCATCACGCGGTGTTCAAAAGTAACCAAAAGCAACCAGATTGAAAATTGCAAATTTTATTCTGTGAATCAAGTTCCATTTGACTGCCTGTTCAATAAATATTACCCGATGAAATTCCTTTTAATGGTTTCCGCGAATTCCTGTATAACAAATACATAAAGAGAGCCGCCAGCGCAAATCCAGCCAGTGAAATAAACGGGCCCGGTTCCCAGTTTTTCAGCGCAGGGTTGTGTTCAATAATATATAAACGAAACAATATGCTTGCATTGAACATAAAATGCATCAGGAAATTTATGCGCAGGGACCCCGTCCAGCAAAAAGCATAACCAAGCATCAACCCTGCAAGAAAATAAACCGGCAATTCGGCGGGGTTATAATGAAAAAGAGCGAAAGTCACGGCGGTAATCGAAATGCACAGATGTGGTTTTTTCAGCCATTCCATCAGCAATTGCTGGATTCCCGCGCGAAAAAAAAGCTCTTCACAGATGGCAGGGATGAATGCGGATGTAAAAAGCAAGATGACCAGGTCGCTGAATGCAGGCATTGCTAGCAGCCATTTATAATCTTCTTCCAGCGCCTTCTGGGCATCGCGTAACTCCTGATCATATACATTGTTCATTAGCCATTCGAGCAGAAATTCGAGACCTAAAAGCGAAACCAGGATGGCTGCAATTCCATACAGAGCGGCCACAGGTTCAACACGTATTTGGAGCTTAAACCACTGGAATCGTTCATATGGGAAAATATTTGCATAGACCAGCGCAGGAATCGCAAAACAGATAATTCCGTAAAGTGCAAGACCAAACCTGCCATAGTTGACCGGGAAACCGCCCTCCTCACCTGCTGAAAGCCAGGTAAACGATTCCAATTTGGAAAGCATGACAAGAACGAGGAGGCAGGCGATATAAAGCGCGATTAGCAGCCACAACCGCATTCCCGGACCCATTAGTAAAGGTTTTGGAGGAGTTTTATCCGGGTTTTCCAAGGGAAAAGGGTTATTATAGTTACCTTTGCAAAAAATAAAATTAGTCATAAAAAAGTGGTGATCGTAGAAAGTAAGTACGAAATACGAAAACTACGAAATATGAAAAGTGCGAAATGGGAAAAGGTGTGAATAAGTACTTTCCCTTGACCAAAGTTCATTGCTAATTGCTCATTACCACATTACCATATTATCACATTACCACATTACCACATTGCTTAATGCCTAAAATCGGTAACATACTTCTTCCAGAATTCCCGCTGCTCCTGGCCCCGATGGAGGACGTGAGTGATCCGCCGTTCCGTTATGTCTGCAAAAAAAATGGCGCGGATCTCATGTACACGGAATTCATTTCTTCAGAAGGGTTGATACGCGATGCGATCAAAAGCCGGAAGAAGCTCGACATTTTTGATTATGAACGGCCGGTAGGCATCCAGATTTTCGGCGGTGATGAAGAAGCGATGGCGCTATCGGCAAAAATTGTGGACGCGGTTGAGCCCGATCTCGTCGACATCAACTTTGGCTGCCCGGTGAAAAAAGTTGTGTGCAAAGGCGCCGGCGCCGCGGTTTTAAAGGATGTGGACCTGATGGTTAGACTTGCGAAAGCG
>DATDOQ010000274.1:0-5999 GCA_035293205.1 Bacteroidia bacterium | reverse complement strand
AAACAAAACAGGTTTTTTATCCGGGTAAAGACGGCACAAAGATCCCCATGTTCATCACCATGAAGAAAGGCACAAAGCTGGACGGAAAAAATCCGTGCTTCCTTTTTGGATATGGTGGATTTGCATTGCATTATGGACCTGAGTTCCGCACCGATCGCGCTGTTTTCCTTGAGTCAGGCGGCATTTATTGCGTGGCAAATATCCGCGGCGGAGATGAATACGGCGAAAAATGGCATGAAGGCGGCATCCTTTGCAACAAGCAGAATGTGTTTGACGATTTCATCGCGGCGGCCGAATACCTTATCAAAGAAAAATATACGAGCAGCGATAAACTTGCCGTGCAGGGTCGTTCCAATGGCGGATTGCTGATCGGCGCATGCGAAACCCAGCGTCCGGATCTTTTCAAAGTATGCATCCCGATGGTCGGTGTGCTCGATATGCTGCGCTACCATAAATTCACGATCGGCCGCTTCTGGGCATCGGATTATGGATTGAGCGAAAATGAAGAGCAGTTCAAGTGCATTTATAAATATTCACCGCTGCATAATGTGAAAGAAACAAAGTATCCTGCCACGCTGATCACCACCGGCGACCACGACGACCGGGTTGTTCCGGCGCACTCTTTCAAATTCGCAGCCACGATGCAGGAAAAACAGCAGGGCGATGCTCCCATTCTGATCCGCATTGATAAAAATGCAGGTCACGGCGCCGGCAAACCAACAGACAAGCAGATCGAAGAGTACGCGGATATCTGGTCGTTTGTTTTTTATAATCTCGGGATGACTTATAAGCCGTCTTCGAAAGGTTGAAAAACCGTAGCCTGCTAATAATGCGCATTTTCTGAAGGCTGTTGATTAATCCTGGTTGGATGAAAAGCAACTTTTTCGCCTTCCTGCGTCTTGTAATTAAGCAAGCATAGAGATAACAGCGTTTTACTTTCTTAAAAGACTTTCAACGGCAATAAATCGCTGGACCATTCAATGAATGTGCAGCCGGCAAACTGTATAGTTACTTTTTATTACAACCTCTAAAATAAAAGGGTGACGGGATAATTGTAAGAAAAGTTATATCCGCACCAGAAAGCGCCCCGCTGGATTTCCGGCAGGGCCTTTTTTATGACTCGCCGCGAATTCTTTGTGCCTTTACTTCGTGCCCTTGGTGACTTCGTGGCTACCCTCTTCGTGCCTTCTAAAGACACAAAGTTCCTGGCCACCAAGACACAAAAAAATGCACGAAGACAAGACACAAAGTGAACCCGTTGGATTTTCGATAGGTCCTTTTTAAAATAAAGCAACCTTTGGTCTTCCTTACGTCTTATTAATAAACCTTATGGCCAGGTTTTGCATTCTTTTTCTTCTCCTTCTTTCTTCCTTTCTTGCTGCACAGGAAACCGATACTACTGAGGTCCCTACAAAGAAAAAATCCTCTGAGGCTCTGAAAAGCATGCCACCCTGGACCATCGGCCTCGATTTTTCATATGGCTATGCTTTTCGTGTTCTGGAAAGCAACCTTTATAAAGAACTTGTCGCCTGCCGGGATTCCAATGAATCCGCTTCGTATCTCCCCCAGGCCGGGCTAACATTTGAACGGCGGATCAATAACTTTATCAGCATTGGAACAGGGGTGCGTTTTCTGCAGACGGGTTTTCAGCATAAGGCCCAGCTTAGCTTGCACGACACCGCAACTCATGAATTTAGTAATCCCTGTGATGTCTATAACGCTTTGGATTTCAATATGGGTTATATCTATTCAGGTTTAATTGACGCCAGGTTCACGGTTATGTTTGATCAATTGCACCCGGCCATCATGAATCTGAAGGTGCGGCTTAAATATTCCTACGTTGATGTGCCGCTTAAACTTTATTTCCATTTAAATAAAATTCATCCGCGTCTTTTCGTGTATGCAGGCGGGTCAGTCAATCTGATGGTGAAACAAGAAATAATCCAGGAACTGACATCTACGGCAAAGGACATTGTCTATGATCACCATCTTTTTTTCTATCCGGACGCTCAGAAATGGAATTTTGCGATGCTTGCAGGTGCTGGATATAGCGTATTTCTTCACCCCAAAGTACAACTGCGATTACATGCCGACGCTTTCATGCAAACAAAGACACTATTTGACATGGGGTTTTCATCCTACTATAATGATTACGTGGAGCGTCATTACAGAATTGATCTTGGGGCGAATGTGGCCTGGTTTTTCGGCAGACGAAAGTAACTTGTCCGAAAGAGAAGTTTGTTTTTTAAAACAACGGCGCTTGGTTAACCACGGAGGCGCAGAGGCACAGAGAATTCATGGGGAATACTCCGTGCCTCTGAGTCTCCGTGGTTTTATTTTTACTTCGCTTCTTAGAGCGTCTTCAACTCTGCCACCAGACTAGCCAACGCCTTCTTTGCATCACCAAAAAACATAGAAGTCTTCGGATCGTAAAAAAGAAGATTGTCGATACCGGCGTAACCGGCGCCCATTGAGCGTTTGTTGACAATGATATGTTTCGCGCGGTCCACTTCGAGGATCGGCATGCCGTAAATGGGTGAAGAAGGATCTGTTTTTGCTGCGGGATTTACCACATCATTCGCGCCGACAACAAGCACTACATCCGTTTGATCAAACTCCGGGTTGATGTCGTCCATCTCCACGAGCTTTTCATAAGCGACATTGGATTCGGCAAGGAGCACATTCATATGACCGGGCATGCGACCGGCAACAGGATGAATCGCATACTTCACTTCCACGCCCCGTTCTTCGAGCAGCATTTCAAGTTCATGAATAATATGCTGTGCCTGCGCAACCGCTAATCCATAACCGGGAACGATCACCACTTTTTTCGAATAGTTCATCAACACCGCGAGGTCGGAAACCTGGATGTCTTTGACCGAACCTTTCTCTGTATCGGCGCCCGCTATTGCAGTACCGCCACCAAACGCGCCGAAAATTACATTGCTCAGCGGACGATTCATCGCTTTGCACATTTCAAGCGTCAGCAATGTTCCGGCTGAACCAACAAGAATTCCACCGGTCAGCATAATGTAATTATCATAGAGGAATCCGCCGAATGCAGCAGCAAGTCCGGTGAAGGAGTTGAGCAATGAAATGACAACGGGCATGTCCGCGCCGCCGATCGGAATGGTGAAAAGAATTCCATAAAACAAAGCCGCGGCGAAAAGTCCGTAGAGCAAACCTTTACCGAGATCTGTCGCGGCCAATCCTTCGCGTCCCATCGTAAGAATATTGCTCGAAGGATTGCCGGAACTATAAACCATCCACACAGCGAACAGCACCACGCCGGCCATTACAACTGTATTCAGAATATTATAGGCAGGAAGACGAATAGGTTTATTCATCGTGCCGTTTAATTTTAAATATGCGATGAGGGAACCGGAAAAAGAAACGGAACCAATAACGAGACCGGCAATGATCGCGATGAGCGCGCCCGTCTGCCCGACATTATGTTCGTATTCTATTAAACCGATCAATGCAGCGCATGCGCCACCCATTCCATTGAACATGGAAACAAGCTCGGGCATTTTGGTCATCTGCACTTTTTTCGCCGCCATCCAGCCGATCGCTGTGCCCAGGCCAATGCCGCCGAAGATCAAACCGTAAATTTTTGCTCCGACTTCACCTTCATGGAGAAAAATTGTTCCGATGATGGCGATCGTCATGCCTGCCGCGGCGATGAGGTTTCCGTTACGGGCGGACTTGGCGTTACCCATTAGCTTCATGCCGATGATGAAGGTAACTGAGCCGAGAAGATAACAGAATTCTAAAAGGTTATGTTTCATAAATGCGGAAATTCCAAAAAAAGAAAGGTGTTTTGCAATGGATTATTTTGAATGGTAATATCACACATGTTCGGCGTTTGATTTAACCACGGAGACACGGAGGCACGGAGAACGGCACGGAGGTTTTCATTTTTTCTTCTTGAACATTTCAAGCATTCGGTCTGTGACAACAAATCCACCCACAACATTCAGCGTTCCGAGAATTACGGCAAGCGTTCCAAGAATTAACGCGAAAGTATTTTCCGGATCAACATTCAGCATAACATGAATGGCACCGACGATGACAACGCCGTGAATTGCATTCGCGCCGGACATCAGCGGGGTATGTAAAACAGTGGGCACGCCGCCGATGACTTCGATTCCGACGAACACGGAGAGCACAACGAAATAAATTATTTCCTTGTTTTCATTAATAAAGCTGAGTAAAGTTTCCATTGTTTTAATTAAGCATTAATAGATTTTGCGACGGAAGGGTGAACGGCAACGCCTTTGTGGACGATCAAAGAGCCTTTTGTGATCTCTTCGTCCATTTCCCATTTGAAATTATCCTTGTCTGCAAGATGTAGCAAAAAGGTGGCGATGTTTTTCGCATATAGCGCGCTGGCGTTCATGGGGAGCAGTGATGGAATATTTCCTTCCCCGATGATCGTGACGCCATCTTTTACAATGGTTTTGTCCAGCTCACTTCCGGCGACATTTCCGCCCTGTTCAACCGCCATGTCGACAATGACCGAACCGAAGCGCATGCTTTTCACCATTTCTTCGGTCACAAGCAGTGGCGCTTTTTTGCCGGGTATCAGCGCGGTTGTAATAACGACGTCCGCTTCCTTCACATGTTTCGCCACCAGCTCCTGCTGATTTTTCAAAAATTCTTCTGAAACACCTTTTACATAACCGCCTTCTATTTTGACGGACTCATCGCCTTTCACCATTATGAATTTTCCACCGAGCGATTCCACTTGCTCTTTGGTTTCCGGACGGATATCGGTGACTTCCACCACAGCGCCGAGACGTTTTGCGGTGGCAATCGCCTGCAGACCGGCTACACCTGCGCCGAAGATCACAACTTTCGAAGGACGGATTGTTCCGGCGGCGGTGGTCATCATCGGCAGAATTTTTCCGATCGTATCCGCTGCCATCAAAACTGCTTTGTAACCGGCGAGATTTGCCTGTGAGCTGAGCGCGTCCATTTTTTGCGCGCGTGAAATCCGTGGGATCGCATCCATGGAAAAAGCGGAAATGCCGGCTTTCACGCAGGCATTCACAAGTTCCGGATTGGTCGCGGCCCATAGGAAGGAAATGAGAATGGTATCGTTCCGCATCCCGGCAATTTCTGCAGGAGACGGCGCGTTCACTTTCAGGATAACATTTCCTTCCGCGTATATTTTATTTGTATCGCTGACCAGCTGCGCACCGGCATCGAGATACATTTCATCCGAATAAAAGGAATTCATTCCCGCGCCGCTTTCCACGATCACTTCAAAACCTTTTTTGACAAGGTCTTTCACCACCTCCGGCGTAAGGGCAACGCGATTCTCTCTGGGCCTGGTTTCCTTGGGTACTGCGATTTTCATTGCTGGTTGAATAGTGTGTCCGAAATAGTCAGGGAAGACAGGTGTGCGTCCCCGGATTAAAAGCGGTCGAAAATACGGAAAAAAATTAAGTCATGGCCTTGGCCTTTGAGGATGTAGCTATTCCGCTAAAATTCCCACACAGGAAATCATAGCTATAAACAACTTTCCCTTTAGTTTTGATGAGCCAAACGTGAATTTCATAGCCGCGATGGGAGCGGAAAGCCCACAGCTGCGTGGCTTTGTGTGCGGGCGCGAGGACTTGCAGCGTACAGCGCGACAGGTGGTTATTTATTGAGCAGGTGTTCCGCTCCGGAATATTCACTAACTTTTTTTTATAATTATAAACGCACTTTTCCTCTGTGATACTCTGTGCATCCCTCTGTGACCCTCTGTGCTCCTTTTTAAAAATATTGCTACAGCGCTAGTTGAACCACACAAGACCCCGTATCTTAAACGTAATATCCTCCGTGCGCCTCCGATAGCTATCGGAGCATACCTCCCTTTAACCTCAGTGGTTCTTTTTATAATGCAGCTATCACACTAATTTTTCCACTCAAAGACTTGTTTTGAGCTATTGTTTTACAATTTTATATTCCACACAACCCGCACCTTCGATGATCCGGATCAGATATATTCC
>DATDOQ010000273.1:0-5727 GCA_035293205.1 Bacteroidia bacterium | reverse complement strand
AAAAGGAAAATTAAAAGTTACACTCGGAAGAGTATTTACTGTTACAGTTACATTATCAGTGGCAATGCATCCAAGTGAATCTGCAACTGTCAACGTGTAGGTTGTATTCATTACTGGAAATGCAAATGTGGTGTCATTCGTGGCTGCACTGAGCGAAACTGAAGGCGTCCAGGAAAATGTGTATTCACCCGTTCCACCAGATGACACACCGGTAAGCTGCGTGGAATCTCCGGCGCAAATGGAAACGTCCGCGCTCGTTGCAAGGCTCAGTGGCGCCATCGTGCCTTCTGTGACAAGGGGCGCCGGTGTAATGGTTGTCTTTGTCCAATATAGCAGATCAGCATAACCGTAATGATAACCTGGAAGTGGTATGTTTGGAAATGTATTTTGTGTACATCCGTTACAATAGAGCGTTTCAACATATTGTACATGCTGTCCGGACTGATTCGAAATACCGAAATAATAGCCGTCAGATGCGCCTGAATAAAGCACGATCACATAGTGAATTCCCTGCGTGATCCAGATAGCATTTGTAAGAGGTTGGTAGGAGTATTGTGCTGCCGGACCGGATATCTGGCGCTGAACGATGACCGCCTGGGTTGAAACATCAAACAACGTCACATAACGGAGCGATCCAGTGGGTTCTCTTTTTCCAAAGCTAGTGACGAGCAGATCTTCCAATGGAATAAAATGAAATCCACGCTGGGAGTTTGCGAGACCGCCTGGCCCCCCGGAAGCAACGCTGTCGGAGGCAGAATGCGGACCATTAAAAACCAGGGGAATAGATGAAACAGCAGGAGCAGTTGCATTACCGTAAAACATAAACATGGTTTTACTGGCAAGTGATGGTAGCGAATCGATTTTCACCCAGATGATCGTCGCTGTCGTATTCATGCCAGACTCAATCCAGTAATTGTAAAGAACGGATCCGCTACAATTCTTTCCAAACCGGATATCATTTCCGGAAGCCTGCATTTGTCCTGCCGTTACAAGCGCCTGCGTGTTAATGGTCATTTTTAGCTGGTAATTCAACGTCAAAGCCGACGCGCTATTGGTAACCACATAAGGTTTCGCATAATTCCACCCGGCCGGCTGGGCATTTAAGCTGACAGGTAAAACGGATGCACCTATTATCAAAAATATTCCTCTTAGCATAGATATGTATTTATATAAATGTCAAGCGCTACAACCAAATTTCAAAACCGAAACGCTGCCTAAATTTAGTCTCCTAAAATAGACGTTTACCCGAATAAGCCCTGAATCAGCAAAAAAGCGGACGATAGTTGTTTTTAATTATTTAAGTAAAACATTGAACGACAGGATATTGAACAAAAATAAGGAATTATAATACAAGATTATGAAGCTAGTTTCAGGAAATAGTAGCCTCGTGGGGATATGGAAATTCCTGACAATCAGTGACCAATACTTCCATAATCTTGTCGAATCATTGACCGCCTGTTTGCAGTTTCATCAAATTAGCCTCTATTAATAAGAAAATCAACTCATTAACTTATTGACAGACCGGTCAGCGGTATCGTTTTTTTTCTAATTTTGTTTAACAACCACTAACCACCACGATGAACCAAGACGGACACAACGAGCGTTACAATGACCAGGCAGAGATTTTTTCGCGTCCTGTGAAGGCTGGAAAACGCACGTATTTCTTTGACGTGAAAGCGACGAAAGGAAATGATTATTACCTGACGATTACGGAAAGCAAGAAGCGTTTCGGCGACGACGGCCGTTTCCATTATGAGAAACACAAGCTGTTCCTGTACAAAGAAGATTTTGACAAGTTTGCTGACGGGCTGATGGAGGTGATCAACTTCATTCGCACCAATAATCCCGCTGGCAATCAGAATTATCATCAGCCGCAGAACTCCAATGGCCAGGTGAATCATGCAACCGATAACGGTCATGAGCCAACACCTGCCCCCAGCGCCACCGATGTGAATTTTGAAGATCTCGGAAGCCGGTAACCCTTCGCCCTTCGCCCTTCGCCCCTTCGACAGGCTCAGGGCTCGGTCTCAGGGCTTGGGATGTGGGTTAAAGGGATTTTTTTGACGGTGCCCTAAATCAGTTTCTGTTTGCTTTAATCTTTCCTTTGACCGGCTCAGGCTATGGATCAAAGGAATTTTTTTTCCATGTCAAGATTCGTAAAAGTTGCAACTTTCGAACAAGTACGAAATACGAAACGGTACGAATTAGTACGAAAAATGAATACGAATTGAAAATTGAAAAAATGCTGATTGCACAGCGCCCATTTTTTCTCTTTTTCCCACTTCCCCATTAACCCCATTAACCCCATTAACCCCATTTTCCCATTATCCCCATTTTCCCATTGTATATTGCCAATTGCTCAATTGCAAATTGCCCTATTGCCTCATTCACTCATTTTCTCATTGCCACATTCACCCCACCCCTTCACCGATACGCTTGTCAATGAGGTAAACATTCCGGTCGGGTGAATTGCGCGCAACCAGCTCTGCGAGGAAACCTGCGAGGAAAAGTTGTGTTCCAAGGATCATGGCCGTTAATGCAATAAAAAACCACGGACTTTCCGTTACGCGGGGGGCAATTCCGTTTTCGTGGTAAACGATCCATAGCTTGTTGATGCCGAGATATAATGCGGCGAACAGGCCCAGCAAAACCATCAGCGTTCCGATCAGGCCGAAAATATGCATGGGACGTTTGCCGAATTTTGAAACAAACATGATCGACAAAAGATCAAGCGGACCGCGGATGAAACGGGTGAGTCCGTATTTGGAGGTACCGTATTTACGCGCCTGGTGCTGCACGATCTTCTCCCCGATTTTCGTGAAGCCGGCGCGGTGCGCGATAACGGGAATATAGCGGTGCATTTCGCCATACACTTCAATGCTTTTTACCACGTTGTTGCGATACGCTTTCAGGCCGCAGTTCATGTCGTGAAGCTTCAGGCCGCTCATCCGGCGTGTTGCAGCATTATAAAGTTTTGAAGGCAGATTTTTTGAAAGCGCGCTGTCGTGCCGTTTCTTTTTCCAGCCGGAAACAAGATCGTAACCCTCTTTCGTGATCATCCGGTGCAGATCCGGGATCTCTTCCGGGCTGTCCTGCAGGTCGGCATCCATTGTCACAACAGCTTCGCCGCGGGCTGCTTCGAATCCCACATTCAACCCAGCAGCTTTGCCATAATTTCTCCTGAACCGGATGCCGCGCACATTTGGATTTTTATCCGCAAGCGCAGCGATCACATTCCATGAATCATCCTTGCTGCCATCGTCCACAAATATTATTTCATAGGTGAAGTTGTGCTGTTTCATCACGCGCACGATCCAGTCATGCAGCTCCGGCAGCGATTCAGCTTCATTAAAAAGGGGAATAACGATCGAAATGTCCATTAACCGGCGGTGGTGTATGGTGGTGGCGTTTGATTTCCATCAGGTTGTGACGGAGGAGCGTCTTTTTTTAAAAAGATGCTGATGATGAGATTCAGAATCGTAATTATTAGCATGCCGCCGAAAAGGGCAAAAACAGCCATCATTCCAGGACTCATAAAAGACGAAGATATTTTGACACTCATGTCAATCTGTTCCTGAGGAATATTCATTTTTTGCATCCTTTCAATGCTTTCTCTGAGGTTCGCCTCTTTGATCTTATCCAGCGCATCCGGACCGATAAATGCAAAGAAAACATAAGTCCATACGGCAATCATCAGGCAGTAATAAAGCGCAAGCATCGTCGAATAACCCATCGCCTTCCCATAGCTCATGTACCCTCCGAAACGTTTTTCACGCCAGTCACGAAGACCGAGCACGATAGTCGTTATCAACGTGATGTACGTAATATAATTCACCCAGTCGGGAAGTCCGGCAAGGTAAACAGTGATGCTTATGAGGACTGCGGCCACAAGGGCGGCTGCCGCGTAGGTTAATGCATGCTTGTGGATGTTCATGGCTTTTTTGTTTATTCCTGACAAATATAGAATTCCGTTTCGTACCTTTGTACCGGGTAAGTCTTATACGACCAGCTCCTGCTGAATCCCCCAGGACCGGAAGGTAGCAAGGGTAAGTGGTTGAGCGGTGCGATGTAAGTAGCTTACCCATTTTTTGTGTGGCTAAGTAAGCGTGTGTGGTTACGATTTACGAGGTACAATTTACGATTTACGATTGCCCATGGCATATTGCTAATTTAGCCGGGTGAAACTGCCCTCGTTCCGCCTTACCACCGAACGCCTGCTCATCCGCTCTTTTGTGCCGGACGATGCGGAGCAGCTTTACAGGATGGTCACAAATGAAAAAGAATCTTTGCGGGATTATTTTCCACTGACGGTTGAAAATACGTATTCACTTTCCGCCACCCGGAAATTTGTCCGCTGGCGCGAAGAAGAAACGAAAGCGGGTAAAAGCTTATTCGCTGGAATTTTCACAGCTGACAAAGCGCAGCTGATAGGTCAGCTCACGGTGAAAGACATCAACTGGCGCGTACCAAAATGCGAGCTCGGTTACTTTATTGTTGCTTCCGAACGGGGTAAAGGATTTGCTCCCGAAGCGCTTGTGTCAGCCACTGAATTTTGTTTTTCAAAAGCCGGAATGGTCAAGCTTCTGCTCAGGATTGAACAAACAAATCGCGCTTCCATACAGGTTGCAGGCAAATGTGGCTATACCTGCTCGGGAACCTTGCGCAACGATTTCAGAGGCGCCGATGGCAGGCTGATGGACTGTGAGATATGGGAGAAAATTAATTGAATTAACCAAACCTCACCGCGCTTCATAAAATTTCTCAAAATCTAACGCCGTCAAAGCAGTAAGGCCTTTGTCATTTTGGTAGTCTGACATTAACGTTTTTGCAGCCTTTTCAAGCTGAGTGTCCGCCGATTTGTGAAGCGTTTTTAAGGCCTTTTCAATAAGTAAAAGCCTTTCTTTAACCGGGAGCTGCTTAATTATCTTTAAAATTTCGCTTGTAGACATACAATAAAGATAAGAAAAAGAGCCGGTTTAGAAACCCGTGGGGACGACTGGTTCCTCCCTTCTTCCCTCCATTGTCCATACGTTTACAATTTGTTAATAAGGATCAGTTGTGATCGCTTAACTTTGCAGCTCCAAAACACCCTTTCACTTATGAAATTTTTCATCGACACAGCAGACCTTGCACAGATCAAAGAAGCGCATGACCTCGGCGTTTTAGACGGAGTAACCACGAATCCATCGCTCATGGCGAAAGTTGGAATTTCCGGCGAGGCGGCGGTGACCAAACATTACGTTGACATTTGCAAGCTCGTAACGGGTGATGTGAGCGCGGAAGTGATTTCCACGGACTTCGAGGGGATTGTGCGTGAAGGTGAAAAGCTGGCGAAGCTGCACGAACGCATCGTAGTAAAAGTACCGATGATCAAAGATGGCGTGAAGGCGATCAAATATTTTGCAGCAAAAGGTATCCGGACCAATTGCACGCTTGTATTTTCTTCCGGACAGGCATTGCTGGCTGCAAAAGCAGGTGCCACTTATGTTTCCCCTTTTGTCGGAAGGCTCGATGATGTTTCCACCGATGGAATGGAACTGATTGCAGACATCCGGCTCATTTATGATAATTATGGTTTTGCCACGCAGATCCTCGCCGCTTCCATCCGGCATCCCATGCACATCATTGTTGCTGCACGCATGGGCGCGGACGTGGCTACATGTCCCCTGAGCGCGATCCTTGCGCTGCTGAAACATCCGCTGACGGATACGGGGCTGAAGCAGTTTT
>DATDOQ010000272.1:0-14080 GCA_035293205.1 Bacteroidia bacterium | reverse complement strand
CAACTTACCACATGATCGCTACGGGTGAGTCGAAAGGTGCGTTCGATCTCTTTTATAAAGTCCGTGACCGCTACGAGAGTTACATGGATGAAGAAGCGCTGATGCCCTGGCTGTTCCTGCGCAGCGTGGACGAAGGCGGATTTAAATTCAAGCAGAACCAGGCATATAATCACAATACAGGCACCGTGCTCGCTGATGGAAAAGCATTCACAGTTCCAAGGTATATCCAGGATATGCTCTCCGCTTTTTATTATTCACGCACACTTGATTTTTCGCAAGCAAAGCTGAACGATGTTTTCACCGTCAACTGTTTTGTCGATAACGAGATTTGGGACATGAAAATGAAATTTTTAGGGCGCGAAGTACTCAAATCGGATGTGGGAAGAATCAACTGCCTGAAATTTTGTCCCGTGGTTCAGAAAGGACGCGTTTTCAAAAAAGAAGAAGACCTGACCGTCTGGATCAGCGATGATGCCAATCATATTCCTATTCGCGCGCAGGGAGAAATTCTGGTGGGCTCCGTAAAAATGGATTTAACCTCCTATACCGGGCTCGTGGCGGAGCTGAACAGGTGTAAGTGAAAAATTCCAAAGAAGGGAAATTCCAAATTCCAAAAAAACAAATTCCAAAGGTGAGGCAGGCTGGTTTTTTTTGGTTTTGAGTTCTGGTTAGGTGAGCTGAGAACTGAGAACTGAGTGCGCGTTGAGTGCATTTTTATTTTGAATTATTTTCTGTGCCTCTATGCCTCTGTGGTAATATTCTTCTGGAATTTGGAATTTGCTATTTGGTCAGCCGCGGTGGATGGTATTTGTTATCTTCACCGGATGGAAAAAGAATTTTCCCCGGAGATTCTTGCGAAGCTTGCGCAGATCAAACAAAAGCTTGATACAAAAAAACAGGATCTCGGAGTTTATCTCGACGCGCTGTATTATTCCGATTACCTCACTTACTGGAATTACATTCAGCTTGATACGCTGCTGACTCTTCAAAAGCCTATTACCGCATTTCCTGATGAGCACATTTTTATCATGTATCACCAGATCACGGAGCTTTATTTTAAGCTTTGCCTGCTGGAATACGACCAGCTTCAGGCGCATGGCGCTGCTGGTACGCTTGATGCAAAATTCTTCCATGCCCGCGTTTTGCGTATCGCCAATTATTTCGACGCGCTGATCACTTCTTTCCGCATCATGCGCGATGGAATGGAACGGGACCAATTCCTGAAGTTCAGGCTCGCGCTTACTCCCGCCAGCGGATTTCAGTCGGGACAATACCGGATGATCGAGTTCCGCTCCACCGATTTTGTGAACCTGGTAGCAAACGCGCACCGCGAAAAGTTTTCTTCAGCAATTCCTCCGGATGAACCCATGCTGAACGAAATGTTTGAGCATATTTATTGGCGCTCAGGCGCGACAGAAGAGGATACCAAACGGAAATCGCTTACACTGCAGCAGTTCGAAGAAAAATACGGCTCTGAATTTCTGGCGCTGGCGCGAACGTCGCGCACGACGAACCTGAACGCGCTTTATAAAAATCTGCCGGAAAAGGAACGCACTCCGGAATTAAAGCAGGCGCTGCGCTGGCTCGACGCAAATGTGAATGTGAACTGGAAATTGCAGCACATCGGAACCGCATCGCATTACCTCGAGAAAAAACCGGAAGATATTGCCGCGACCGGAGGAACCAACTGGAAACAATACCTGCCCCCTTCACTCCAGATCAATGTTTTTTTTCCGGAGCTATGGAGCAAAGAGGAACTGGAAAGCTGGGGCAGGGCGCCGATGGCAAGGGAAGCGCTTGGACCCGATAGCCATCGGGTTTGATTTTTATTCACTGTTTATCGAAATCTTACAAAGAGAATGTCCTTATATCATTCAACTCTATCCTCCGGGCTGCTTAATGTGGCTAAAGCCAAAAAAAAGATTCGCATTTTATCAGTCAGATAAATCTGACTGAAATGGATTTGCTGCTCTACATTCATTTCAGTTTGCTAATCAGTCAGGTAAATCTGGCTAAAATGAATTTGCTGCTGCTTCATCCATTTTAGTTTGCTTTAGCAAACTGTTAAATGAATCAAATAAAATGGCTTTAGCCACATTTTTTGCGCGCAATGTGGAAGGTTTATTTTTCAGCACCTCAAAAAAAATTTAGCCGCTTGCTCCATTAATAACCTTCCAATGCCTCAGTAATTGCTAAATTTACCTTAGCTGTAACTTTTTCCCATGCGGCGCGTCTTCTTCAAAGGTCCATGAACCGATCAATTTTCATTCTGCTGTTTTTGTTTGTTGGCAGGAGCTCCTCCGCGCATGTGCTCAGCGGACGCGTTACCGGCACGAATGGTGAACCGGTTTCCTTCGGTGCGGTGTATGTGAAAGGTACCACGAAAGGAACCACGTCCAATGAGTTCGGCTATTATACACTCGAGCTCGCGCCAGGAATTTACACCATGGTTTTCCAGGGAATGGGTTATACGACCAGGCACGTTGAAGCAGATCTCCGGGATGGAAATGTTACGCTGAATATTGAGCTTGCGCCAAATTCCATTCAGCTCCGGCCGGCGGTTATTTCCGCTGGTGAGGATCCGGCTTATGCCATCATGCGCAGCGCCATTAAAAAAAGAAAATATTATCGTGACCAGGTGGAATCATTTTCCTGCGACGTTTACATCAAAGGATTGCAGCGGGTCACTGATTACCCGAAAAAGATCATGGGAATGGAAGTGGATCCGACCGGTGAAATTGATTCCGTTTCCGGTATTGTTTATCTCTCCGAATCCGTTTCCAAATTCAATTTTAAACAACCGAACCTGCTGCGGGAAGAAATGGTTTCTTCGAAAGTCAGCGGCGATAACCATTCCTTCAGCTACAACCGCGCGTCGGATATGATGTTCGACTTTTATCAGAATGTCATTGAGATCGACGAGCTGAGCGAACGCGGTTTTGTGTCGCCCATCGCGAACGACGCCCTATTTTTCTATCGCTTTAAGCTGACAGGCTCCATTGTGGAAAATGATTCGCTCATTCATAAAATTGAAGTCATCCCCAAACGGAAAAGCGATCCCTGCTTTCGCGGGCATATTTATATTATGGAAGGTTCATGGCGCATCTACAGCACGGAGCTATATCTTACCAAAGACGCCCAGATCGATTTTGTGGATACGCTGATGATCAGTCAAACCTATGTCCCGGTTGAAAAAGATATCTGGATGGTGTTCATGAACCGTTTCACTTTTGTTTTCGGTTTCATGGGCCTGAAAGGAAACGGAGTTTATATCGGGGTCAACAGCAATTTTATCCTTGAGCCGGAATACCCGAAAAAGTTTTTTACGAATGAAGAAATGACGGTGAAGGAGGATGCGAATAAAAAAGATTCCGTTTACTGGGCAGACTCGCGGCCTGTTCCGCTTACCTGGGAAGAAGAACGCGATTATCACCGGCGCGACAGCATCATGAAGGTTCATAGTTCGAAAGAATTTCTCGATTCGGTGGATAAAAAAACCAACCGCCCGGGTTTTATGGATATTCTCCTAACCGGATATGCTTTCAACCGCAGTTACAAGCGGTTTTTTGTTTCAGTTTCACCGCTGGTCAGAATGTGCAGCTTCAATACCGTGCAGGGTGTGCGGGCTGCGGCTGAGATCAATTTCCGGAAAAGCTGGGTGAACAATAAATTCATTGAGATCGGAACGGATTTTTCGTATGGTTTGGGCGATAGGAAGTTTTACGCGGATTTTGACGCAACTTACGCCTACAAGCCGGTGCGGTTTGAAAGAATAATCATAGCGGGCGGAACCTCGGCAGCGCAATTCAATCCACGCGATCCGATAGGCGTATTTTTTAATTCAATTTATACGCTTGTGGGCAAAGAAAATCATATGAAGTTGTTTGCAAAATCTTATGGTAGCGTAACCTGGAACCGTGAAATTGTAAACGGACTGATGTTTTTTGGAAACGTCGAATACGCGGAACGGACACCGCTTTACAACACCTCACTTTTTTATTGGATTGAATACGCCGATAAGCCCTTCACTTCAAATGATCCGCTCAATCCGGGTGATCATTTATCCGCCGCATTTGATCCGCACAAAGCATTAACATTTAATATCCAGGCAACCTACCGCATCAAGCAGAAATATTATACCCGCCCGAATGAAAAAATCATTCTCGGCTCAAAATGGCCATCCTTTGGATTCCAGTACCGGAAAGGTGTTCCGGGAATTGCGGGCAGCGCCACCAATTATGATTTCATTAAGATCAGTGTGCGCGACCGCGTGAACCTGAAGCTGCTGGGTAAATTCACCTACTATTTCGGCTGCGGGAAGTTTGTGTCCAAAAAAAATCTTCCATTCACTGATTATTATCATTTCATGGGGAACCGGATACTCTGGTCTGTTTTTACGCAGCAAAGTTACCATCTACTTGATTATTATACTTACAGCGCCAACAACTGGTACTTTGAAGCGCACGCGGAACATCATTTCGCAGGGTTGTTTCTCGGCAATATCCCGCTCATCCGCCGGTTGAAGCTGACGGAAGTTGCCGGTGTGAATTGGCTGATGACACAAGCAGTACCTTCGTATTACGAGATTTATTTTGGGGTCAATAAACTGGGCGTGATCCGCGTGGATTTTGCGCTGGGTTATATGCAAAATGCTAAAGTCAGCGCGGGCCTGCGCGCCGGATTACGTATCTGAAAAAAATAATTAAAAGATGAAAAAGTTGACCGTCCTCTCCGTGTTCCTGTTTTTTTGCTTCGGTAAAGCAGTTGCATTCACGTATCCAACGTTTGATAAAAAGCTGGCGAACGGGCTGAAAGTGATCGTTTGTGAAAAACCCGGAAATGGTTTTGCGCAAGTGGAAGTCTGGTACCGCGTCGGGAGCAAAGACGAATCGCCCGGGAACCGTGGCATGGCGCACATGTTCGAGCACATGATGTTTCGCGGAACAAAAAATGTAACCGGTCCGCAACTGCTTCATAAATTGGACAGCGCCGGCGCAAGCTGGAATGCATACACTTCTTTTGATCGCACCGTATATCACGAATATCTTCCCGTAGCAGCCGTGGAAATGGCTTTGATGCTCGAAGCGGACCGTATGGCCAACCTTGTCGTTACCCAGGAGGTGCTGAATACGGAGCGGCAGGTGGTTGGTGAAGAATACCGGAACGGGATCAGCAACTCTTTCCGGAAAATGCTGCTGGATCGTTATGAGAATTTGCATCCACAAGGTCATCCTTACAAGGTGGATGTGATTGGTCATCTGGATGAGATCACTGCATTCACAGACGAACAATGCATGTCTTTTTATGATAAATTTTACAGCCCGAACAACGCATTTCTGATCGTTTGCGGCGATGTGAACCATGAAGAAATATTCCTGCAGGCGGAAAAATATTTCGGTCCGGTTACAAAACAATTGCCGCCGGCGGTCGCCGGATCATCTCCTGACCTGTTTTCTTCGCGCGTTACAGTGAATGAATTTGGAATCAACTTGCCCTTGCAGGATTATTGTTTTGCCTTTCCGCAACCAGCCACATCCGACCAAGATTATTTTGCTTTCAGCCTGATCATGTCGACACTGTTTACGGACGATAATTCTATTCTGAATGAGCGCCTGATTAAAAAAGAGCATAGCGCGTATGCGATTGTCCAGACCAACGATTCATGGAGCCTGTATCCCTGCCGTGCAACCGTCGATGTGATCATGGCGCCAATGCCGGGAAATGTGCGGGTAAAAAAAGCGATCCGTGAAGAAATAGACAAAGTGATTGCCGCGGGATTGCCGCAGGAAAAAGTAGATGCATTCATTGCTAACCTGGAAGCTTCACAAACCATGGCTGCCTATTCCGCCCGCGCGATCGCCGGGGATTTGGGGAGCGCGGAATATTATTTCCACGATTACCGCCGCGCAGATACGCTCACAGACGCTTACAGGGCAGTTACGCAGGACGACATTAAACGTGTGGCAGGAATTTACCTTGCCGCGGGCCAGGTGGATTTTATCAATATTAAACCAACGGAATAAAATTTTGAAAATGAGAACAGCGAAATATTTAGCCGGAATAATTTTTCTGCTGCTGTTTGTGGCGGCGGATTTACCTGTGCGCAATCCTTTCCCGGAAGTAGAAAGGTATAAACTGAAAAACGGACTCGAAGTGATCTTCGCCGACTATGGCACATTACCCGTTACCTCCTTCACTTTTTTTGTCAACGTCGGAAAAAAAAGCGAAACGCCCGGTCAGCAGGGACTCGCAGATCTCGCGGCGGGCGCGCTTGCAATGGGCAACGAAAAATATGCGCGCATGGAGCAGGATCAGCTGCTGTACAGGATGGGTACAGGAATCAGCAGCGGTTCCAATTCGAATTATTCAGTTGTAAGCGCCAGCTTTCTGAACAGGGACGTGGAAAAAGGAATGGACCTGCTTGCTGCGGCATTAACGAAGCCCACCTTGCCACAGGTGGAAATTGATGAAATGAAAGGTTTCAATCTCGCGCAGAACAAGCCGTCGAAAATGGACATTGGCCAGCTTGCTTCGGTTTATGGCGACTATTTTACATTCGGGATTGAACACCCGCTGGGACGGCATTTTTATGAAGCGCAATACAAAAAGATAACGGCGGCGCAGGTGAAAGAATTTTACAGCTTCAATTTTACGCCCGCCAATACGAAGCTGGTCGTGCTGGGCAAACCGGACCGTGCTTTGGTGAAAAAACTGATTGAACAACAGCTTGGCGGCTGGACGGCTATTTATGGCGAAGTAAACAGCGCGGCTTATGATGTGGCTTCCATCAAAGAAAAAGAATACGCGTTCGTCAACAAATCCGGCGCAGAGCAGGCTTACCTGCAATGGATAAAAAAATCGCCCACGGCCGGGAGCAAGGACGAAAATGCTTTCCGGATCGCGAATTCAATTTTTACTGAACGGCTAATGGATGATATCCGTGAAAAGCGCGGTTACACCTATGGAATTTATAGCTCGTATAGTGAAGATGAGAACGAAGGTGTTTTCCGCGTGCGCACCCAGGTGAGAAGCGAAGTGATGCTAAATACCATCCAGGCGTTTGACGGCGCGCTTGCGGATTTTTATAAAAACGGTGTAACGGATACGGAGCTGCTGAAAATAAAAATGAAATACAGGAACGAAATTTTAGGAATAGAAACACCCGGCGCATTCGCCATGCAGATGAATCCCTGGGTTTATAAGGATTACAATAAACGAAAGCAATATCTCCAGCAGATTGAAGCCCTCGATATCGCAACGATCAACAAAACCATCCAGAAATATTTTTCCCCGGACAGCTACAAGCTGGTCATTGCCGGCGATGAAAAAGTGCTGAACGAACAGTTGGCCGGCCTGCCGAACCTACAACGGCTGGACTTGAGTGTGATTGAGAATTGAGAATTGAACTGAGAATTCCTCATTTTCATTGGTGCGTTGGCATGTGCGAATCAGCACATCAGCACATCAGCATCTTCTTTCATTCTCGCATTTCCTCATTTTTTAATGTGCGTAGGCATGTGCGAATCAGCACATCAGCACATTCTTTCATTCTCCCATTATCCCATTAACACATTGACTCATTAGCACATTAACACATTGAAATACAGGACAATGTATTTCGCGCTACCTTTGCCTGTAACAAAACCCGCCCCTGTTCGTCCTATATCGAAGCACACTGACCTATGACCGTAGAGGAGTACAATCGCTGCGTTGATTTGTATGCCGATAACCTTTACCGTTTTATTCTGAAGAATGTAAAAGATCAGGATAAATCGAAGGATATTGTACAGGACACGTACGAAAAATTGTGGATGAAAGTGTCGCAAACCGAAGCGACGAACGCGAAATCGTACATGTTCACCACGGCGTACCGCACGATGATCGATTACCTGCGAAAGGACAAAAGAAAGGGAGAGATGGAAGAAGCGCCGATGATCGCGGTTTCGCATAACCGCCAGTACAGCGACCTGAAGGAAATTCTGAATGAAGCGCTGAACAAGCTGCCGGAAGTTCAAAAATCGGTGGTGCTGCTGCGCGATTACGAAGGCTATTCGTATGGTGAGATAGGCGGAATAACGGGACTGACGGAATCACAGGTGAAAGTGTACATTTTCCGCGCGCGTACCTTTTTAAAAAATTACATTGGCTCAATCGAAAAAGTAGTTTGAACAAGTTGACGAACAGACCATGAAAATCACCCGCGAAAATTGTGAAGTTTTTTTCCTCGATTATTACGAGGGAAATCTCTCTGCCGCACAGGCGCGGGAACTTTTTGCATTCCTGGTCATTCATCCCGACCTGCGTGAAATATTTGACAGTTATGAGCATCTTTCCCTGGAACCGGAAACAAAAATTATTTTTGAAACAAAAGAAGATCTGAAGCGAACGGACGATTTAATAACCGAATCAAATTCCGCGGAAGAAAATTTTGAAGAAAACGCGGTTGCTTATCTCGATCAGGCATTACCGCCGGAAGCAGCCGCCCGGGTTGAATTGCTGGCTGCGCAGGATCCCGCGAAGAAAAAGACGCTGGAACAATTTGCGCAAACCATTCTCACACCTGAAAATATCGTATTTGAAGGAAAAGCGCTTCTCCGGAAACAGGAAATCCTGGTGCATCAAAATAATTTTTCGGAAATGGCAGCCGCCTACGCTGAAGGTTTGCTGAATGCGGCTGAAACGGAAGCGCTTCATGCTTATGCAGTGGCGCACGGAAAACTGGAAGAGCTGGAGTTATACCGCAAGGCCAGATTTGAACCTGAAACGGACATCGTTTATGTGACTAAAGATTCGCTGAAAAGAAAAGCGGGCGGTTTTATCTGGTATCAACGTTACGCTGTGGCCGCCGCAATCGCGCTTCTATTCGGAATTTTCTGGTTGTCAAACCGCGATTTTGTTTCCGATAAAAATTCCGGTGAGGATCTTGCTGGCAATTCCCGGCAAAATAATTCCGGACCTGTAATTGGCACCAAAAACACGGATAAAGATGGAAATCGCGTGGATAAAACTGCGGACGCAACTCCACTATTGACAGAAAACAAAGGCGAAAAACATTACGTAGCAAACTTTCCGGAAAATAAAATTTCGTCCGGTAATGACAGCGGAATCATCCATGAAACTGAAAATGTTGCTTTTGCGGCGCTGCGAACCATTCAGGTAAAAAACATTCCTTCAAATCTTACTGCCCGACTGGAAATCTCCAATGCGTTTAACCAGGATGAGGATTTGGAGTTGCCGGATGAGTCCACGGTTCAGCTGGGATCGAATTCCGTTTCACTCATGCAGGCCGGCATGCGCTGGGCGAAAAAGAAACTGGACCGCAGGCCGGATGAGCATGGAGAAGATGCTTATGTAGTGAAGCGCGCGCACGAAAACAACGATGATGTAAGCGGTTTTGATCTGACGAGTAGCGCGGTTGACCGTTTCAGCTTTGCCACAGGCACGAATGTTCATTTGAAAAAAAGCGATGATGGAACGCTGCTGGTGCTCGGCAAATATGATTTAATGCTGAGCAGGGCGAAATAAGATTTTCATAAACTTTAACATTACCGATCTTTATTGTTCGATCCGTAACAGCTATCTTACCGTATAAGATGTCAATTCAATCATGAACATGATCACCACCGCCACAGTTTTGGTTTTGCTGCTTGGCAGCTGCGCGTCGCCTGACACTGTTCCGGTAAAAAATGATGCTGCGGATTCGCTAAAAACTTCAACGATGGACACGACAAAAATTAAAAAAAGCGAAGAAGAGTGGAAGAAAGAGCTTACTCCTGAACAGTACCGGATACTCCGTGAAAAAGGAACAGAGCGCGCTTACACCGGCATTTACTGGGATAATCACGCAAAAGGTATTTACAAATGCGCAGGTTGCGGCACGCAACTCTTTTCATCGGATGAAAAATTTGATTCAGGTTGCGGCTGGCCCAGCTTTTCGCTTCCCTGGGATTCTACCGCAGTTGAATACCACCGCGACAGCAGTGTTGGAATGACGCGCACAGAAGTTACCTGCAAAAAATGCGGCGGTCATCTTGGTCATGTGTTTGACGATGGTCCGCCCCCAACCGGCTTGCGCTATTGTATCAATTCAGGGGCAATGGTGTTTGAGAAGAAAGAATAAATATAGAAGCCATTAATGGCAGCAGAAAGTCTGGTCTGCTCGCATCTGTATATTTTTCTGATTGAGCATGCCTGTTTCCGGTTAGGGTAATGAAGCCGGGGTGGTGAGGCGGTTAGGGTGAAGTGTTTTTTATTGCGAAAAGGATTTTTCCTCTTAAAGAAAAACAAAGCAGCCTAAAAAGAAATACCCGGTTCATTCTATTTTATACTTTTGCCACACAGGAAAAGTTAGGAATTACCTAACCTTAAACCCCTCACCACCCCGGCTTCGTCACCTTCACCCAATAGGAGTATGCGATAAATAAAAGCATATACCAAAGGAAGCGATCATCTTATAGATTTTCATGTTTTTAAGCCTATTTCGCTTTTCCATTTCCATTGCTTTTTCCGTTGGAAGAAGTGGATTTTCCGGCAGGAGTGGATTTTGCGGCGGAAGATTTTCCATTATTGGAGTTTTTGTACCATCCTTTATGCTTTCCGTTGTCATGTTTAACAACAAGGCAGCCTGTGCTGCCCGCAAGAAAGCCAATGCAAACAAGGATTGACAGGAACCGGGAGCATTTTTTCATGTCGGCGTTTTTTAGTGTTCCATGTTAACGTAAACACGTAAACAAATGTTACCCAGCCAGCTCAATTTTTGCTGTTATCTGAATGAAGAAAATTCTCCTTCAACCTAAACCCCGCATCCCGGCATCGTCACCTTCACCCCTCCGATAGCTATCGGAGAGGGTTTCGCTATAAAAAAATAATATACAGAAGGGAGCGATCTTCTCAAGGTAACTGATAGGCGGGTATGCTCGCATCTGTATATTTTTCTGTGGGAACTTTCCTGTTTCCGGTTAGGATGACGAGGCCGGGGTGGTCAGGAGGTTAGGGTGAAGTGTTTTTTTTCTTCGCAAGCAGGATTTCCTTGTAAAGAAAACAAAGCGGCTAAAAAGAAATACCCTGTTTATTCTACTTTATTCTTTTGCCACACAGGAAAAGTTAGAAATTACCTAACCTTCACCTCCACACCACCCTGGCTTATCTGCCGAAGCCTGGCATGTGCGCGCGAAGGCAGACTTCTTCACCTTAACCCAATAGGATTATGTTATAAAAAAATCATATACTAAAGGAAGCGATCAAACATATTTTTGAAAATTCCCAACAGGAAAATAAGCGGAATACCCCGCAGAAATAATTTTTCCCCAAAAAAAGCCGCCCAAACTGTAACGTTCAGGCAGCTTTTCAGATTATTTTTTTACCGTTTAACGCGGTGTGATCAATTGCGGCTTAGCGTCCCTGCCTGCAGTGGCCGGTTGAGATGCCGGTTCAGCTTTCGCGCCCGGACGTGAAGATCCGACCTTTGGCGTTGGTTGTGCTTCGGGCTGCGAAGTTGGTTTTGTTTCGCCGGTTGTTTGCGCCTGCGGTTCTGTCCCTGCTGTTGCTTGCGTCGAACCAGGCCTGCCTTGCCCAGGTTTCACGGTTGTTTCTCCAGGTTTGGATGTGGCCGGCTTAGGTGGCTGTGTCGTTACTGTACCATTCTGTTCCGGACCCTGGTAATGCGGATTGCGCGGATTTTTATACCATCCCAAATGTTTTCCGCGGTTGGTGTGCTTCGCCTTGTCTTTCTTGTTTTCTTTCACCTTGTCTTTCTTATCCTTGTCTTTGACCTGGTGCTTTTCCTTTTCCACCTGCGGGGATTTGCCTTTTCCCGGATTTTTTGCCGGTGCCGCTGCTGCGCTGCCGAGAAGGCAAAGGCAGATCAGACTCGTCATCACGAATTTCATAGTGTTTTGGTTTTAGATTTTAATTTGGGAAAGGGTTTGTTGCTTTCCTTGCCGGGTATTAAAACAAGGTGTGTGCCATGAAATGAATCAACTGCTAAAAAAAGTAAAAAAGAAAAGCTGTCTTACAGGACAGCTCTTCTTTTAAGTTCCGTTCCCCTCCTTAGTTCATTTCATATACCCGTTCCGTAATGTGTGTGAGACCGAGGAGCGGTAACGGAATTTTTATGGTGTGTGTGCTGGTACAAAGAAAGAACAACCGGCAACCAATTTCTGGAAAAATCGACGCCTTGCGGGAATTAATCGATTCTTTGTAATAATAGATAGATTATAGCAGGAAAAGGAAGCGGAAATTGCGGATTTCAATCGGATAATGCACAATACATGTTTATACAAGAAAAAAAAGAGGCTCACTTTGCAGTGAAGCCTCTTTAGGGGTATGCATGGAAAAACAAATTAGATAATGCTAGTTTGCGATAGTAAGCTTTTGCGTCGACACGAAATTTCCATTCGTCACGCGGACGAAATAAACACTGCTTGCAAAATCTTCAAGATCAATCGTTGTCGTATAACCGGTAACATTTGTGGTTGAAATTATCCTTCCGGTCATGTCGCATATTTCTATCAGCTGCGCGGCATTGTTTGTCCGTATGGTTACTTGCGTTGTTCCCGGATTCGGGTACATCGAAAACCCGCCAGCATTTTCCGAAGGAACCGATGTGAGAAAGGTTGGATCTATTACGACGGAATCGTTGACGGCTGCAACCGTGAGGAACGCTTCCGAGATCGTAACAGCTGTGATATCACTTGCCTCGAAATGACACACGGATATTCCAGATACATTATCCGTTGTAACAATAAGCAGGGACCCGATCGAACCCTGGCCGTTCAAACGGTTTTGATGATCCGTGCCGCATTCGGCTATATCCACCACACCGGCGGATGGAAATGATTTGCGGAAATGAAACATGTCGGTGCCCGGAGTTCCGAGCCAGGTGTTGTTTAAGTTTACAACTGTGAGCGTAGTATCAATAAGGTTGAAATCCGTGCGGAGCCGGAAGGAAATGCCGTAGATGCTGTCAACGGGCACCGTTGAATTTCCCAGGCGGATATCGATGGTTACCAATGTCTGATAGCCAACCGTATCATAATTCGCAACCAGTTCGAGTGTTGGCGTTGATGCGGGAAGTTCCTGCGGAGCAGACAAACGGTATGGGTGCGTTTGGCCGTAATTCTGGAAAATGGCTAATGTATCATTTGCATCGATGATGCCGTTTCCGTCGCAATCAGCATGTTTGTAATTGGAAGTGGTGAAATTTTGCGTCCAGTCATTCATCGGCTGCGCGGTCCAGCTGTTGTTCGCGCCAGGTCTTGTTGCGCCGGTTGTACCATAACCAAGACCGATATACAAAGCATCAGCAACATTTGCAATAAGATCGTAATTGCAGTCACCCGGCCATACATTCAGCGCCCACACAAACAGCGCGCACGTATCAATCGCCTGAACGTTGCTGGTTAATGACCCGCAGCCCGGGAACGTCGCATAACCGGTGTAATAACCCTGCGTTGTTGCCCAATAGGTTTGTGTATTTTGATTGATGGTCGTGACGTTACCGGCGGTATCGGTGAAAAATTGCCAGTCATATAAGGTAGCGCCGGGACCAAAATCAAGCAACACGGAATCAGGCCCGCAAAAATATTGCGGACTGTTTATCAGGTTGAACGCGGAAACGACGATGGTATCGGTTGCCGAACAAAGCGTAACGGTATCCGTCATTGTTACCACATACTGCTGATTGGACACATAGTTGACATAAGGATTCTGTGCATTCGGATCGCTGAGACCGGTTGCCGGTGACCAGGAAAAAACATAATTTGACCCGGGTGTGCCCGGTGTGGCGAGAAGTTGTCCTTGCGTTTGACAGAACGTAGTGTCGGGTCCAGTGAAAACGGTGCAGGAGGAGGCGGGGAAATTACCATAGATCGCTCCGTTGCCATTTGTAATTGTATCACATAAGGCATAGTAGCTAACTGCGGTTGAGGCTGTGAATGTGCAAAATTCTGCGCTCGGAATGCTGGGCACCACTTCTGCATTCCAGGTTATTCCTCCATCCGTAGTTTTGAATATGCCGAGGTAGTTACCAATAAATCCTGTGGTATCATTACTGAAGTAAATGCACCTCCCAAAAAGTGAA
>DATDOQ010000271.1:0-2687 GCA_035293205.1 Bacteroidia bacterium | reverse complement strand
TCCAATGACAATTTTTTGAATTTGGGCGCAGCGATAGCCGCAATGGCCGCGCCGGTTTTTGTGCCGCCTGTAAATGAAACCGCTTTTACATCCGGATGTTCCACGATTGCCTGGCCTGCTTTTCCACCCAATCCGTGCACGATATTGAGCACTCCCGGCGGCAAGCCGGCTTCGATGCAAAGTTTCGAGAGCATGAACGCAGTCATGGGCGTGATCTCCGATGGTTTCGCGACCACGCTGTTTCCTGCAGCCAGCGCCGGCGCTATTTTCCAGGTAAAAAGATAAATGGGCAGGTTCCAGGGGGAAATGCAGCCGACAACACCAATGGGTTGCCGCAGCGTGTAGTTGATCGCGACATTTTCCATCGCATGCGATTCTGCAGAAAAATGCAGGATCGCTGTTGCAAAAAATTCCAGGTTGCTGATCGCGCGCGGAATGTCTACCAAACCAGCAGTATGCACCGTTTTGCCATTGTCCTTCGATTCCGCATCCACAAAAGCTTTCGTGTTTTTCCGGATCAGGTCTGCAATGCGCATCATCACTTTTGCGCGTTCCCCTGCAGGCGTCACCGACCAGGCTGGGAAAGCTGCCTTTGCCGCATCAACCGCTGCGGCCACATCGGCGCTTTCGGAATCGGGGATCAGCGAATAAACTTTTCCGGTGGCCGGCTGGTAATTGTCCAGGTATTTCCCCGACGCAGGCTCAGCCAAACGGCCATTGATATAGTTAAGGATTTTTTCCATTACACGGTTGCAATTACAGGCACGAAACTACGAATAAGGCCGGGTTTGGTCTGCAGGCGGACGTCTCCAAATCATGAACCTTACCTATCTTTGTATAATACAACTATATCTATGCGCGCGCCGCTTCTGTTGGCACTGCTGTTTTTTATTTTCCTGGCCGCGGCCTGCTCTTCCGACAAGCCGGAAATGCCCGACAAAATTATTTCCCAATACACCGGCATCTTACCCAAGGTCATGGAAAATGATTCCGGAATTTATCACGGCATATTGCTGGGCATGACACCGGAAGAAGTGAAACAAAGCGTTTCTGAAAAAGACAGTCTCGGACAGGAGGAAAAAAATTACCTGCAGTTCGAGGGTTTCCTCGCGCCGTTCAAGGAATATTCGTACGACTGCAATTTTGATGAAAAAGGTTTGAAGGATGTGACCATCGATATTTTTTTGCACGATGAGCAGACCGGTGATTCGTTATATGAGCAGTTCATGTCCTATTTTACCCAGCGTTACGGTCCGCCTGTTGAAACGCTACCGCTGCTGATCTGGGAAACCAGCGAAGGCAAACGACCGGCGAAGATCATTCTCGAAGACGAAACCCCGCAATACATGTACGGGAAGCTGACGATCACTTTCGTTGATAAAAGTTTTGATCCGAAACCGCCAACACCGGACTCAATGCTTCTCAAATAATCTGTACACCCTTTTTAAAGTGCCGGTGTTTTCATTTTGACAAAAACACTTTTTCCCTTCTTACCACCACACCGGATTTATTTTGCATCACAACAAAATAAATGCCCACGATCTCCGGCCTGAAAGCCACATATTGCTGGGGAGTTCCATGCCAAATTAATCTACCCGACAAATCAAATACTTCGACAATGCTGATTTCTATAACTGAAGCATCCAAAATTACCTGAGTCCCCGTTGAAAAAGTTATAACCGTGTCAGCGCAAGCCGTGCAACCGTTATCATCAGTTACGCAGAATGTATAGCTCCCAACACCCATATTATTATGCACGTTGGTCGTAATTAACGTTGGATACCACATACACGAATAAATACCCGATCCGCCAGCAAAGTTGCCTGTCGCGCTCCCATCAAAACATGTCTGGCAAGTTGGGGCTATAATATTGGATATCCAGGCTATCACAGATGGCGACGGTGATACGGTGACTATATCTGTAAATGTGCAACCAACGGAATCAGTTATCACAGCAGTATAAGTTCCTAACGGAACATTAAACACCGAAGTTCCTGCGTAATTACCGGGCTGCCAGTTTACCTGGTAGGGTGCAACGCCGCCAGAGATCGAAGCATAAAGTGTCCCAAAGGAATCGCAATATTGTGGAAAGCCGTATAATACACCCGTTAAAGCCGGTGCTGTAGAAATTGTGATCGAATCTATTGCCACACATCCAACACTATCTGTAACAATAACTGTATAATTGCCTGGACAAAGATTGCTGATCTGTTGTGTGGTTTGTCCTGTGGGTTGCCAGAGATAGGTGAATGAACCCTGGCCCGTTGGATTTGCTTCGGCAGAACCATTGCAGCTAATGCCGCAATTTTCGGGAAGGCCGGTTACCGCAACACTGCAATTCTGTCCATTGGAGAATATAGCAAGGAGAATAAAGAAGCCTGTTAAAATTTTGCCAGGATGTGTCATGAAAGTTGGTTGCCGGTAAAAAGTTAAGCTATTTATTCAATTCACCGTGCAGAATTTTCCCTGCTTAATCCTGTAATCCGCCAAAAGCAAAGCAATTCGTAATAAAAGTTACGGGTTTTCATCTTGATAAAAACGCATTTTCCCTCTTTTCCACCATCAGCCTTTGAAAAGGTGAATCAACAATAGACACATTTGCCTGACAGTAACATAGTCAAACCGGATTCATACATTTCTAAGGTGAAGTCATGTCCGAATTGATCAATATCGGTCTTTGATCCCTG
>DATDOQ010000270.1:0-2705 GCA_035293205.1 Bacteroidia bacterium | reverse complement strand
TCTGCAAACGATCTTTTTCCGGGAAGCTGGTTGACGCGTTAAACTGTTTTTCCTTTTCTCCTACACGACGGTCAATATCCGTAGCCCAATCGGTATAAAGTTTTGCTTTTGCATTTTCACGCTCCACAACATCGGTGATTGCGTTAAGCGCAAGCAGATCGCGTTCGAACCGCAAATCCGCATTTTCGTTTACAACAGGTTGGCCTGCCTCTGAGGTAGCAGGTCCGATAGCTATCGGACCTGTTTCTTGTCCCGGCCCGCCGGCAAGGGCTTCCTGCGCTTTTTTCGCAGCAGCCAGACTGTCTTTCGCTTTTTGTTTTTTATCGGCGGAAGAAATTTTCAAAGCGCCAATTTCATTCTGCAAACGATCTTTTTCCGGGAAGCTGGTTGACGCGTTAAACTGTTTTTCCTTTTCTCCTACACGACGGTCAATATCCGTAGCCCAATCGGTATAAAGTTTTGCTTTTGCATTTTCACGCTCCACCACATCGGTGATTGCGTTAAGCGCAAGCAAATCGCGTTCGAACCGCAAATCCACATTTTCGTTTGCAACAGGTTGGCCTGTCTCTGAGGTAGCAGGTCCGATAGCTATCGGACCGGTTTCTGGTCCCGGCCCGCCGGCAAGGGCTTCCTGCGCTTTTTTCGCAGCGGCCAGGCTGTCTTTCGCTTTTTGCTTTTTATCAGCGGAAGAAATTTTCAGAACACTTATTTCATTTTGCAAACGATCTTTTTCCGCTGAATTATTCGAAGCAATAAACTGTTTGTCTTTTGTCGCAACGCGAAGGTCAATATCCGCCGCCCAGTCGGTATAAAGTTTTGCCTTTGCATTTTCACGCTCTACAACATCGGCGATTGCATTAAGCGCAAGCAAATCACGCTGGAATCGGGCATCTGCATTATCCGCCACAACGGGTCCAGTTGATGCAGCACCGGCCTCAGTAACGACAGCGGAAGTTTCTGTGCCCGGTGGTGTTCCGATCTCGCCATCAATAGGCGCATAAGTGGTAGGTGAGGCCGGATCATGAAATGTTTGGACGTAGCTGGTGACACTTGATCCGAGTGATTGTTTTTCCGTAGTTGAGAGGGGAAGTACCGGCTGTGAATCATCTTTGGCATGCTGCAAGGTTTGATTTGCCGCCTGTGCCTGGTTATCGAGCGCGTTCGATTCCTGTTTGATCCGTTCAACCCGCGCTTCCGCTTTCACCAGGTTTTCACGCGCAAGGCTAATTTCTTCATTGACACTTTCGATCTGGTCCTGAATTATTTCTTTTTCACTTGATTTTTTCGTGATGGCGAGCTGATTCTGAAGCTCTTTTTTCTTCGTTTCATTTTGCGCAATCTCAGTTCGCAATTCGCCGGCGGTTTGTTTGGCATCCTCCAGCTCATCTCTTTTTTTATTTGCTTCTGCCGTTAAATTTTTTGCCGTTTCAACACTCTGCAACCGCACCTCAGTCATATTCTCCAGCTCACTTTCCATCCTTTGCGCCTTGTCAAGCATTTTCGGATCGTTCGTCTTCACTGCTTTCTCAAGGAGCGTAGCATACTCCTTTGTTTTATTCGCTTCGTCCTGCTTCAACACAGCATCGGTATTGAGCGCTTCGGCAGTATTAAAAGCTGAAACTGTCTGTGACTCTAAAGAATTTGATTCAGCAACCAGCTGGTCCGCCACCTCCATCAGCCGTTTTTTTTCCGCACCCTCAGGCAATGTTTCAGCAGCGGATTCAGCTTTGTCCGCCTCCCGCTGTATTTCTTTTGCTTTTTTATCCAGATTATTGGCATACGCGTAAGCTCTGTCGGCTTGCTGCCGTAAGGATGTAGCATCTTCCTGCGTAGCCTGCGCATCCGCTTTGGCTTCGGTGATGAGTTCTTGAGTAGTAACTTTTGGGGTCGACGGTATTACACCGGGACCCACAGGCTCCAGCGCGCCGGGATCTACTGACAGCCCACCAATCGGTACAGGTTCAGTATTAACTCCGAGGTCCACGATCTCGGTTTTTTCGAGCGCTGCTCTATTCTTAAGAAAATCCGGGTCGAGCTGCACCAGTTCATTGAAATCCGTTTCGATGATGAGCTTTTTATCGCCATTGGTTTCCTCATAGGTGATGCGCTGGTTGATCGTGCGGATCTCGGTCTGCGGGGAAATAAAAACGCCTTCCGTTTGCGTATGAATTCCACTGTGCTCAACGGTAAAATAAAATTGTCCACCACTGCTCGGCACGTTGAAACTGTACTCGCCCGTACTGTCAATCGTATTGACGACGGCGATCTTTTTATTGTCGATATTGCGAACGGTAATGACTGCTTTACGGCTGGGATCTTCGGGAGTGGAACGAAAATTTCCGGCAATGATGGTAGTGATGACCGGGCGGCGCTTCAGCATGACGTGATAAACCGTAAGCATTCCTTTTGCGTTGTTGCGGTTGGAAGCAAACCACGCGGTTTTTTCTTCAAAATCACTGACGAACATGATATCATCCGCCGGCGAGTTGATTGCGAAATCCATGTTCACCGGCTTATACCAGCTGTTGGTTTCGGGATTTCGCTCAGCGCGGAAAATGTCATACCCCCCCATGCTGTTGTGGCCCTGCGAAGAAAAATAAAGCCATTTTCCATTCGGGTGCATGAACGGATAATCTTCATCGTATTCGGTATTGATCGGGTAACCCAGCGCTTCCGGCTTTGCATTGTCCCAATCACCATTGGGA